>CAIMMA010000079.1 GCA_903842475.1 uncultured bacterium | reverse complement strand
GATATCTATTTCGTTTCCAGCCAGGAGAAGAAAACCATCACGGCTGAATGCTCATTCAGGGTGTCTGGTAAGAGTCCCGAACTCTGGCATCCCGACACGGGCAAGCGTGAAGCCCCGGCCCTCTATAAGACCGGGAATGGCCTGACCACGCTGCCCATCCGGTTTGATCCATCTGGATCAGCGTTTGTCATTTTTAGAAAGGCTGCGCCTGCCACGCCGCCCCTAACGTCACTCGAACTCGATGGGAAGAATCCATTCGCGAACAGCGCGGAGGCGACCGCAGAGATTCCGGAACTCGTTGAGGGTAAGGTCAGCTTCACCGCCTGGAAGGGCGGCGCCTATGAAGGTGCCACGGGATCTGGAAAAATTGTTAAGGGTACAGTTGAGGAAGTGCCATCACCGTTGGAGTTGTCCGGCTCATGGCATCTTACCTTCCCACCGAAGCTGGGCGCGCCAGCGGAGGCGACCTTTGACCGGCTTATCTCGTGGAGTGATTCCGATAATGACGGTATCAAGTATTTTTCCGGAACGGCCGCCTATGAGAAGAACTTCACGCTCCCGGGGAATTTCCAAGATAAAAGCCGCCGTGTATTTCTTGATCTGGGTAACGTCAAAAATCTCGTCGAGGTGGTCCTTAACGGGAAGTCGCTCGGGATTCTATGGAAGGAACCCTTCCGCATCGAGATCACGGACGTGGCTACTCCGGACGTGAACCATTTGACGCTCAAGGTCACCAACTTGTGGCCCAACCGCCTTATTGGTGACCAAAAGCTGCCGGAGTCGGAACGGATCACCTGGGCCTCGGTTGCGCCCTACACTGCGAATTCTCCACTTTTGCCATCGGGCCTGCTTGGACCCGTGAAGATTTTCTGCGCTTCGCGAACCCTACTTCCTGGCCTTGATAGGTAACTCAGCTCTACGATGCCCGAAACGATTCGATAATATCAATATGCTTAACACAACAATAACGCCACGGGATTTGAAATCATGAAGAGACCTTTTTTTATATATAAGCGAATAATCGTTCTCCTTTCTATATTAAGCCTAATGCCGTTGCCCATGCGGGCGGCATCGGTCGACGATCGGCTGGCGGCCGACTTCATTAATCCGCCGGCGGCGACCCAGCCGCGCTGTTATTGGTATTGGATGAAGGGCCAAATATCAAAAGACGGCCTCACCAAAGACCTGGAGGCCATGAAGCGGGTGGGCATCGGCGAGGCCTATATTGGGATCATTGAAGGGGGCGCGACCAAGGCGCTGACTGAGGAGTGGTGGGCGATGATCGACCACGCGGTGCGCGAGGGCACGCGGATTGGCGTCGATATCGGTTTATTTAATTGCCCCGGCTGGAGTCAATCGGGTGGCCCGTGGGTGAAACCGGAACAATCCATGCGTTATATCGTGCAGAGCGAAAAACGCGTGCAGGGCCCGTCGTCATTTGCCGAAAAACTGCCCGCCCATCCCAAGGCAGTCCAAGAGCTGGCGGTGCTGGCCTTCCCCGCTCCGCCCCAGGACACCGACACTGCGGAAGCGCAAGGGGCGGTCATCACCCGAGCGCCCAAAGAGATAAAGTTCGCGATGCCCAAGCCCTTCATCGCCCGTAGCCTGATGATCCAGCCGGCGAAAAAGATCGACGTCACCGCGACCTTACAGGTCTCGGACGACGGCGTCGCCTATCGCACGGTGCGAACCTTTCCGGTTAATCGCACTAATTTGAAAGTACAGGTCGGGCCGGTGCCGCTGGCGGCTATATATATCCCTTTTCCTCCCACTCCGGCGGCATTTTTTAGGGTTATTTTTAATAAGGACTGCGAACCCGGCGAACTCACCCTGTCGGCGGCGCCGCGCCTCGAAGGCCTCGCCGAAAAATCACTGATCAAAATGTTTCAGGAGCCGCGGCCCCCGTTTGATTATTACCGCTGGGCACCGCAGGCCGAAGCCGAGGCCACGGCGTTGGCGATTAACCCCGCAAGCGTGGTCAACCTCAGCGCAAAACTGGCAGCCGATGGCACGTTGAACTGGCAGGTGCCGCCCGGTGACTGGATCATCGTGCGCTCCGGCTTGGCCCCCACCGGAGTTAAAAACACCCCGGCCCCGCCCGAAGCCACTGGGCTGGAAGTTGATAAAATGAATCGCACGGCGCTGAAAACGCATTTTGATGCCTATGTTGGCAAATTGCTCGCGCGGATACCGGCGGCGCAACGAACCGCCTGGAAACACGTCGTCGCTGATAGTTATGAAGTCGGCTCGCAAAACTGGACCGATGCGCTGCAGGTGGATTTCCAGAAACGCTATGGCTATGACCCGCTGGTCTTTCTACCTGTTATGAGTGGGCGCATCGTTGGCAGCCCCGCACAATCCGACCGCTTCTTGTGGGATCTCCGCCGTCTCATCGCCGACCGCATTTCCACGGAATACGTCGGCGGGCTGCGGGAACTTTGCAACGCCAACGGTTTAAAAATGTGGTTGGAAAATTACGGCCACTGGGGATTCCCCGGTGAGTTTTTACAATATGGCGGCAACTGCGACGAGATCAGCGGCGAGTTTTTGGCAGGGGGCACCCTGGGTCCCGAATTGCGACCGGCGTCCTCCGCTGCGCATATTTATGGAAAAAAACAGGTGTTCGCTGAAGCCTTTACCGGCGGGCCGCGTTTCACCAGCACGCCCTGGAGTCTGAAAAAGCGGGGCGACTGGGCGTATAGCCAAGGCATTAATCAATTTGTCCTCCATGTATATATCCACCAGCCCTGGGACGACCGCCTGCCCGGCGTGAACACCTGGTTCGGCACCGAGTTTAATCGTAATAACACCTGGTTCGAGGCGTCCAAATCCTGGATTGATTACAACCGACGCTGCTCGGTGTTGTTGCAACAAGGGCAACCGGTTGCCGACGTGGCCTATTTTATCGGCGAGGACGCGCCGCGCGCCTTCGGCGGCAGCAATCCGGAGCTGCCCCCCGGCTATGATTTCGACTATATCAATGCCGAGGTGCTCTTGACGCGCGCCACCGCCAAAGACGGCCGCTTGGTTTTGGCCAGCGGGATGAGTTATAAACTTTTAGTGCTGCCCGCCCAAGACACCATGACTCCGGAGCTGCTGGCCAAGATCGCGGAACTGGCCAAGGCCGGCGTGGCGGTGTGCGGGCCGCGTCCGGTAAATTCGCCCAGCTTGAAAAATTACCCGGCCTGCGACCAGCGCGTGGCGACTCTGGCCGCCGAGCTCTGGGACAAGGGCCTGATTTCACCCAGCGGCGATCTGAAGGCTATATTAACCAAGATTCAAACGCCGCCGGATCTCGATGGGGTGGATTATTCAAAAATCCTTTTCACCCATCGCCGCACCGACGATAAGGATATTTACTTTTTATCCAATCAGACGGATGCGCCGGTGGACCTGACGCCGATTTTCCGCGTGACCGGCCGGGCCCCGGAACTCTGGAATGCGGACTCCGGTACGCGCGAGAAGCTGGCGTTATATGAAATCGGTGCGACAGCCACTAAAGTGCCGCTGCGGCTGGAAGCGGGCGGCTCGGTGTTTGTGGTGTTCCGCGGCCAAGCGGCCTCCGACTGCCTGGTGGGGGTAAAGCGCGACGGGCAACCGTACTTCCTCGGTGGCAGCGACGTGGTACGGAGTGAAGACGGCAAGCTGGTGGTGCAAACCCACCAACCGGGACGCTACGAATTCACCACAGCCCAGGGCAAAACCCAGGTTACTACGGTGCTGACTCCGGCCGCGCCGCAGGCGATCGAGACTGGCTGGCAAGTGACGTTCCCGGGGCTGGCGACACCGGTGCCATTTAGTAAACTCGCTTCATGGACCAAGCACACGGACGCCGCCGTTAAATACTTCTCCGGCACCGCCACCTATCGCACGAGTTTTGACGCGCCTGCGGTCAAAACCGGCGAACGCCTCACGCTCGACCTCGGACAGGTGGAAAGTCTGGCCGAAGTGACGTTGAACGGCCGCAAGTTCCAGTGGTTATGGCAACCGCCCTACCGTTTGGATATCACCGAGTCGCTGAAGCCCGGGGCCAACGCGCTGGAAGTGCGTGTCGTGAATACTTGGCATAACCGCTTGTCAGGCGAGAAGCACGAGCCCACCGCCTTCACTGCGCCAGGTGTATTTAAACCGTGGCTGGCGGAAGATTATAAACCGACCGATGACTTGAAACCCGCCGGCCTGCTCGGCCCGGTGCAGGTGCTGACGACCCAGACCGCTGTGGTTAACAACTAAGATGCAGCGAACCACCACGGGGCCAAGTGAGTTAAAATAATATAATATAAACCAGATATAAACCATGTCGGATTTTCAATCCGCAACTACAGAATCCCATGAAAATGACCTCTATTACCAATAAATCTGTGCTGGGCCAATCCACTCGCTGGCTCGCTGTTTTTGCTGCGTGTTGTCTCCTGGAGCTCACCTGCCAGGCCGCTGTTAGCGTGGAGCAACTCCGCTGCGAATACCGCACCGCTCCGCTCGGCCTCGACGTGGCCAAGCCGCGCTTGAGTTGGCTCAACACTTCCACTGATCGCGGCGTGTGCCAAACCGCCTATCAAGTCCTCGTCGCCTCGACCTCGGAAATATTAGCCAAGGACCAGGGGGACCGTTGGGATAGCGGCAAGGTCGCCTCCGACCAGCAGAACCAGATTGTATATAACGGCCAGTCCCTCAACTCCGGCGCTGCGTGTTACTGGAAAGTCCGCATCTGGGATCAGGATGGTAAACCCGGCGCATGGAGCCAACCGGCAAGCTGGACCATGGGCTTGCTCCAGCCTACCGATTGGCAGGCGCAATGGATCGGTAATGATGAGGCTTATCAAATCCGG
>CAIMMA010000078.1 GCA_903842475.1 uncultured bacterium | reverse complement strand
ATCTTGAAACTGGAGCTCCTGCGCTGTCCGGCCTTCGCCTTCATTATGGGCTCTCCGGCCGATGAGATGGATCGCTCTAATGACGAGACCCAACACTTGGTAACCATCTCAAAACCCTTCTGGATGGGCAAGACCGAGGTGACGCAGGGCCAGTGGCAGGCGGTGATGGGGAACAACCCATCGGGTTTCAAGTGTAACGACCTGCCGGTGGAGCGCGTTTCTTGGGATGACGCTGTATCGTTCTGCAAGAAGCTAACGGAACGAGCGAAAGCGGCGGGCACGTTGCCGGCCGGCTACGAGTATCGGTTGCCGACGGAGGCCGAGTGGGAATATGCGTGCCGGGCGGGCAGTACCGGTTCCTTTGCGGGCACCGGGGTAGACGATCTGGGTTGGTACTCTAGTAATAGCGACCGCAAGATTCATGCGGTTGGGACTAAACAGGCGAATGCCTGGGGCCTTTACGATATGCACGGGAATGTCTGGGAATGGTGCCAGGACAGGTATGAGGTTTATCCGGAAGGCGCCGTGACCGATCCCACGGGCCCAGCCACGGGCGCGAATCGCGTGTGCCGCGGTGGCTGCTGGCTCATCGGCGCCAAAGGTTGCCGCGCCGCTTACCGGGGCAGGGGTCAGCCGGGCAGCCGGAACAACTTCATGGGCTTTCGTGTGGCGCTTGCTCCCAAAGTTCGATAGATGGGGTCTCCATACTTCTCTTGGGCCGCCGAACTGGACAGAAATAAAGACCTCATTGAACTATGGTTCAAAAGCATGACAAGGAGAACAACGCCGATGACTGACCCCAATCCCCCGCTGGTCTCTTCTTGGCAGATAGCCGGGATCTTCTCAGCATTGCTCTTCGCCGTCTGCATCGGTCTGGTGGCGTTCGTCAAGCATGAGCACCGGCAGGCGGAGCAGGCAGTGGCCCAGCAAAAGGCGGCCGCAGCCTCCCAGGTGGCGGCAAAGGAAATGGAGAAAGCGGCGGCAATCTCCGCAATGGCGCAGGAAAAGACCGCGACAGAGACCGCGGTGAAATCGACTGAGGCGGAAAAGATGGCCTTGGCCACCAGGCTGGCGGCAACCGAGCGGGAAAAGGCAGCTGTGGAAAAAACGGAATCTGAAGCCAATGCCCGCTTGTCGTCGCTGAAGCGTGATCAGGAGAAGCTGTCGCAGGCGTCGTTGTCGATATTCAAGGTTCCGGCTGGCTGCCGAGCAGTGGCAGGGACGAGCGCCGAGCCGTACACCCGGAGCGGCTGGGCCCGCGAGGTCATCCACGAGGTGACCGGGATCGAACTGGTCTATGTCCCGGCCGGGGATTTCACCATGGGCTCGCCGACCACCGAGGCGGGCCGGGGGAATGACGAGACCCCGCACCAGGTGACGATTAGTAAGGGGTTCTATCTGGGAAAAACCGAGGTAACGCAGGGACAATGGACGAAGCTGATGCGGACAGGACTGAAGGATCAGGTCCGGCTAGCCTTGAAGGATGACACGGTTTATTACTGGGGGTCAAAAAAATGCACCTTCCGCGAGCTCAAGGGCTGCCAGGCCGACGCGGATTCGGCCGAGCTGATTGGAAATGAGGCGCCAGACTTGCCGATGTATTATGTCAGCTGGGATGACAGTCTGGCGTTCTGCCAGCAGGGTGGCGGGGGTCTGCGGTTGCCGACGGAGGCGGAATGGGAGTATGCGTGCCGGGCGTTGTCTGGTACCGCGCTTTGTTCCGGCGATATGGCTATCTTGGGAAAGATGAATGCCCCGGCGCTGGATCGGGTCGCCTGGTATGGCGGCAACAGCAGCGTAGGTTACGAAGGCAAAGGATGGGATACGGCTGACTGGACGGAAAAACAATATCCGGGTGGCAATGCCGGTCCCCGCAGGGTTGGGACCAAACAGGCGAATGCCTGGGGGTTGTACGATATGCACGGGAATGTCTGGGAGTTATGTCAGGATTGGTACGGGGATTATCCGATAAACACAGTGACCGATCCCTCCGGTCCAATCACGGGCGTGTACCGCGTGAGCCGCGGTGGCAGCTGGAATCGCGACGCCGGCGGCTGCCGCACCGCCTACCGGAGCTGGTACGTGCCGGGCATCCGGTACATCAACATGGGTTTCCGCGTGGCGCTTGCTCCCGCGGTCCGATAGATGGAGTCTCCTCACTTCTCTTGGGCCGCGGAGCCGCCCCGGAGGCAATTCCTTCGCCCGCCGGGAGAGGGGCGATGCGAGTGGCCGGTGGCCGGAGCGTCCCCGTGCGGAACTGAGGTCGCGCACTTGGCAACCGTTCCGGCGAGCTTGTTTCTGTGATCCTGGTTGGTTTGATCTCCAAAAACAGAACAGGGACGGGCGCCACCATTATCCGCCAGCGCCCGTCCCCCGTTGTTCTTCTCCTTCCTTGATTACCTCTTGCCGGTCAGCGTCCTCTGCAGCAGTCTGAACATGCAGGGAACGAGCTCGTCCAGGCTGGTGATCACCTCGCTGGCATCGGGCAGGAGCTGCCGGATGTAATCGTGGTGGATGCCGACGCCGTAGAACTCGAAGCCCAATGCACGGCGCCGTGTCGATCAGGGCCAGGACGATGAGGTAGCCGCAACCGGCGGCCCCGGTGTTCGAGGACGTGTTTCTGGACATGATGAACTCCTTGGTTGATGTGGTTGAGGCAGGGATTCGCGGCAACAAAAAGGCCCAGGGCACACTGGGGGTATCCAACGCACTCCGGGCTTGATGGTATGATCGTGATACTTAAAGCGGAATGGTTATGTGATCCCCCTGGTTGATGAGTGGTGAACAGAGACCGTTTAGAAAGAAGCCTATCAAATTTGCGCCCTTATGATGATCCGTGTAGATTCTCATCGGCCTTTCGTCCTGCTTGCCAGCACCTTTTACTTCAAAAAGGAATTCCATATCATGAAATCTTGGATCAGTGGCTTGGCCTTGTTTGCAGTACTGTTGTTCTCTTTGCCGGTCATGGCGGAACCTTTGGAGGATACGGTCGCCCGGGCGGAGCAGGCATTGAAGGATCGTTATCCGCCGCCATCATTGGCTTCCGATCTAGCGAAGAAAAAGATCGAGAACATCATCAATGGCACTGGGCCAGATGAAGAAAAACAGGCGGCACTCAATAAGCTGATCAAGGCTTGGCAGCCACCGGTGCCAGCGCCAACAGCAAATGCAAAATCCCACGAAGGTGCTGCAAAGATTAGGGAAATCACTCTGCCCGGGAATGTGAAGATGGAACTGCTGCGCTGTCCGGCTGGCACCTTCACGAT
>CAIMMA010000077.1 GCA_903842475.1 uncultured bacterium | reverse complement strand
ACCCTCTTTGCCGACCTTGTCCATGGCTTCGGCGATGATGTTGCCGATGGTCTCGTCGTTGTTGGCGGAAATGGTGCCAACCTGAGCAATTTCTTTCTGTTCTTTGGTGGGGCTGGCAATTTTCTTAAGTTCGGCAACAATTGCGACCACGCTGGCGTCGATGCCACGTTTGATTTCCATCGGATTGGATCCGGCGGCAACCAGTTTGGCGCCCTCGGTATAGATGGCCTGGGCCAGGACAGTAGCGGTGGTGGTACCGTCACCAGCGACATCGGAAGTCTTGGATGCGACTTCCTTGACCATCTGTGCACCCATATTTTCGAATTTGTCCTTTAATTCGATCTCTTTGGCAACGGTCACGCCGTCCTTGGTGATAACTGGTGCGCCAAATGATTTTTCGATCAGGACGTTTCGGCCTTTGGGACCAAGGGTAACTTTAACTGCATTGGCCAAGGTGTTTACCCCGGCCAACATTTTTTCACGGGCTTTACTGCCGTATTTCAATTCTTTTGAAGCCATTTTTATCTCCTTAATAACTCGAATGGATTGATATCTGTTTACGCTTGAACCACACCAAGGATATCATCCTCGCGCATAATAAGAAAATCCTCGCCGTCTAACTTAACTTCTGTTCCACCGTATTTGGAGAAGAGCACCCGGTCACCGACAGCGACGTCAATGGCAACGCGCTCGCCGGCTTCGTTCAGTTTTCCAGGACCTACAGCGACAATCTCTCCTTCTGCCGGTTTCTCTTTCGCGGAATCGGGGATGATGATGCCACCAGCGGTTTTCTCTTCTCCTTCCAGTCTCTTGACCAAAATACGGTCATTCAGCGGACGAATTTTCATAAGCAATCCTCCTGTGTTCAGTAATAGGTATTAAATAAATTTCGTTTGAGCCGAATGGGATGTTCAGGGAGTCCGACGGTCGGCACAAACAACTTTGGTTGGACGAAAACGAAGCTTCTGTCTTCAAACTGCGCTTTACAATAGTGTCTGGATTTGAAAAATCAAGGGCGGGTTGAACGAAAAAAAAATCGTTCAACCCTTTGGAATGGTTAGATAATGAAAATGAGGTGCCAAAAATCGTTTCGCTTTATCCCACCCTGACACGCCATTTATGGGGATCTTCCTGGTAACCGAATTGGATGGCCTGGAGTTCTTCGAAGAGCCTTTTCGCTAATGTACCGGTCTTTCCGCCGTTGATCCGAATGGTTTGATCACGATAGCATAATTCGCCGACCGGAGCGATGACCGCCGCTGTTCCGGTGCCGAAACCCTCCTGCAGTGTTCCTGCTTTATCGGCGGCAAAAATTTCGTCGATGGTCAGACGCCGTTCGCTCACCTGATACCCCCAGTCACGGGCAAGTTGCAGCACCGAATTTCGGGTGACGCCGGGTAAAATGGTTCCTTCCAGCGGGGGCGTGATCAGTTCGTCGTTGATCAGAAAGAAAATATTAGAGGTGCCGACCTCCTCAATATATTTCCGTTCAACCGCATCCAACCATAACACCTGGGTGTAACCTTTTTCCTGGGCCTCCACCTGCGCCTTAACGCTGGCGGCATAGTTGCCGGCGGTTTTGGCATTGCCGACGCCACCGGGAACCGCACGGACATACTTGTCTTCAACGTAAATTTTGGTTGGATTGAAACCCTCTGAATAATAGGCCCCGACCGGGCAGCAGATAATAAAAAAGAAATATTCCTGTGCCGGTCGAAGACCGAGCATCGGTTCGGTGGCGATCATGGTGGGGCGGATGTAGAGGGTCGCGCCTTGGGTGCTCGGGACCCATTCCTGGTCAAGGTAGACCATGGCGCGTAAGGCCTGCAGGACGCGTTCCTGAGGAAAACGGGGCATGCACATCCGCAGGGCCGATTGGTTCATGCGGGCGAGGTTGTCTTCCGGACGGAAGAGAAAGATCTGGTTGTCCTTGCCCCGATAGGCCTTCATGCCCTCGAAAATAGCTTGGCCATAGTGGAAGACCATGGCAGCCGGTTCCAGGGTAAACGGCTGGTAGGGTTTGATACAGGCGTCATGCCAACCCTGTTGCCGATTCCACTGCATCATAAACATGTGATCGGTAAAAAACTGACCGAAACCCAGGCTGTTCTGGTCCGGTTTTGGTTTTATCTGGTCGGCTGATGCTTTTTGCAGCGTAACTTCGAGCTCCTTGGTAAACATATTCGTATCCTGTTTTATGCGGTTTTTCCAACCGGTTCCCGTTTATGGTGAATAGCCTGTATATAGTTGGGTACATGACGAACTGCAAGCTTTGACGCTTTGCATGATGGCGGATTCGAATGAAAAACGCAAGGGGTCTTATCCAAGACGTTTCTATGCAAAGTCTGCATCTGATCGTCCTGGATAAGACCCCGTTGGGGTTATACGGATTGTGGTCGAAATAGAAAATTCCAGCCTTGCCCTTCAGGTGCCAAGGCGCATCTGCACCGTGGGTGCTTACAAGGTATTGGTGAAATCGGTAACCAGCGTGGCTATGGCCTTTTCGGTGGCTTTTTCAAAAAGGGCATCATATTGATAATCAGCCAGCACGGACTCCGGCGACACCTTGACGTCGACCCTGTTGGTCCAGACAATGCTGCCGGTGTAGGCGTCTTGTACCCAAATTCTTAATTGAACGACAGCCTGCGGGATTTTACCAGTATGTTCGGCCATTAAACCAAGAACAGCACCTGTCGATCCCCAGACAAGGTTTTCTGTTCCAGTACCGTTGCTCACCGCTGAAATGGTGGCGCCATACAGACCGCCCGCCATCATATTGCCCAAGGTGTCGTATTGCTCCGATTCAGCCTGGCCAAAGGCAATCTTGTTGGTGACACCGGTAATAAAGGGGATGACCCCTTTTTTTACCGGAGACCAAGAGGGGTCTTGTCGATCTTTATACTGGATAATAGTGCCCCTGACGATGTAATCGGCGGAGAAATGGCGACCGATTTTGACAACTTCCTGAGGGGTGAGGCCACGGGTTCCGAGGCTGTTATCCAGAGGACCACCTTTACTGCTGGTCTGCGATTGATCAATGTAGTGTTGCAAAATCCCCTTCATTTTATCGGACAAGTCACTCTGGAGTTCTATTTCCACAGATTTCGACTTGTTGTTTTCATAAGCAACAACATTGATAATATTCTGGTCAACCAGGAAGAGGAAAACATCATCATTGTTAGGCATGTGGAAACTATTGCTGACGAACTGGTCGATCAGGTTCTCACTGACTAGAAGATTGCGCCGATACGCCGTCTCCAGGTTATCCGCATTGGAATAATCCGCGAAGGGGAGGATCACCACGGTTTTGTCGGCGCCGATCAGACGCTTGGTTGCCGTTTGCACTTTCAGCGATTCCTTGACGGTGGTGCCGCAACCGCAAAGCAGCAGCGCGAGTAGGCCTATAAGCAGATGGCAGCTATACTTCATACCATTTCTCCTGTTTGTTTCGAGAGTCATTAGAATGTTCCCAGTCTAGATAATCCGAGGAGTAAGCAGGATAACCAGCTCACGTTTTTCTTTTCTTGTTTCTTCGTAACCAAACAGATATTTAATGCCTGGAATGCTGCCGAGTCCCGGAGCAAATTTGCCGTCTTTGGCCTCAACCGTGTCAATGAGCCCCCCGATGATCAGCATTTCACCATCGTCAACCTGTACCATGGTGGACATCTCACGTACCCTGACATCGGGAAGACCGACCTCGAGCCCCTCGTTGCCAAATGATCTATAGGGAATGACATTGCCGACGAGATCGGTGGTAATCGGGGTCAGGTGCAGCATGATCCTTTTGTCACTGATAATATTCGCCATAACCCCCATGGAAATACCTTGCACCACATTGCCGACTTCGGCCGTGTAGGTAGTGTCGCTGTCGGTGCCGGTGCCGGACTGGGTCTTTGTTACCGTTTTGATATAGGATCTGTCCTCTCCGATACTGATGACCGCCGCTTGACCATTGACGACCGTCAGTTTGGGATTGGAGATGACGCTGGCGTCGCCTTGCTCATTGAGGGCATTGAGCAGCACTTTGAAATTAAGCGTGTCCAGGGTGACTCTACTGACAAAGGTATTGGCTTGCTGGTTTTGAAAAGGGGCTCCCGAATTATGAGGATAAACTTGACCCTGATCGCCAAAGGAGACCGTGCCGGTGATGTTGTAATCTTTGAGAACATTGCTCCAGTCAAGGCCGATTTTAGAGTTGTCCTGGAGGTACACCTCGATGATTTTGGCTTCGATTGAAACCTGCCGATACAGTTCTTTCTTTAAAGTATTGACGTAATCCTCAACATGTTTCAGGGAAACCGGTTTGGCGGTAACGGTGATCATGCCGATACTCTTGTCGATAACGAAAGAAGCAAGATCAGCCTCTGTCTGCCGAGTCGCTTGTTTGAGCATGGCCGAGTAGGCCGCTTTCTCCTCATTAAGCGCCGCATCACCGGGTTTATCCTTGTTCCCGTCCTTGCTCGCTACGCCATCTTTGGTGGCAATGGGATCGCCGGCCGAACCTGCTTGGGCTGTTTGTTTTCCGGCGACATCAGTTTTGAGAATTTTATTAATATTGGCCTCGATATCGGTCCAGATATCAAACTTATTGTCGGGGCTTAAAATCTTCACCGTCCCTTCCATTCCCGATGATGCACCTCCGTTGCCACTTGAGCCACCACTGCCGCTTGATGTAAGAAAATTACCGCCCACGTTTGTGGTGTACCCGCCTTTCATGGCAGGAACGCCAATCTGAAAGGTCTTCGTTGTTTTGTTACGGATAATAATGCTTTTCCCTTTCACTTCATGGAAATAATCGGCCTGTCGGAGCAGATTGGAAATCGCCTCAAAGAAAATATCGTTGGCCGCGATATCGACATCGACCAGAAGGGTCCGATCAACATCGCTGGACCAACTCACCGTCATTTTCTTTAAATTGGCCAGGCGTCTCATCACATCCCACAACGGCTGGGGGCCCCCAGTGGATCTGATGGTTGCTCCAACTTTCATTTGCGTTTCGCTGGCCTCTATGCCCAACTCGTCCGCGGTCGTGTCCTTAGCGGTCACAAAGCCAGGGGTTTGATAGCGCACGGGAAGCTGAGCTGGTGGCGGTGGTGCTTGCGTTGCCGCAGTTGCGCCGGGCGGCGGCGTTTCGGATTTCCCCTGATCCTTGGCGTTCTTTTTTGCGCCACACGAAGTGATGCCGGAAAGCAGCAGGGCAATACACAAAACCACGAGACAATTTTTTAACTTCATAGAATCTTTCCTCTGATACGGTCTCAAGCGCGTTATTTACATAGTCGGTTTTAGTGCGACTCGGCCATTAATGTATTTAGACAAATCCGGCGGGATGCTAAAACCCGACGATAAAATAGCCTGATATTTCTGGGTGGCTTGTTCCCGCTTGCCCATCTTGTCATAGATGCGGGCGACAGCGATCATGGCATTCAGGTCATTTCCGTAGAGCGCATCATGCTTTTCAAGGATTTTGAGCGCTCCATTGTAATCGTGTTGCTCTTCGTTAAACACGGCATAGCTGAGTAAAGCCTCTTTTGAGGGTTTTTTCGCACTGATGCTTTGGTCAAAATACTGTTGGGCTTTTTGTTTATCCTGCATGTTGGCGGAGGCAATAGCCGCGTTGAGCGATGCTGTGCTGTTGTGGGGATCTTTGGCCAAGGCTTTTTGTGCATAATACAGGGCTTTGGCATTTTGACGAAGCTGCACCAGATAGAGGGAGGCTATTTTATTGGCGAGTTTGGAGTTAGCTGGCCATTTTTCATAGGCTTGCTCGTAGAGTTGCACCGCGGTTTCGTAATTTTCACGCTTTTCAGCTTCTTGGGCGGCGGTAATTTCCTGTTTGGCTTCGACCACGACCACTGGTTGCCCTTCTTGTTGCTTAATAACCAAAGCTTCACGGGTCACTACTTGCGAGTCGGCTTGGAAACTCAGGTTGTTTTGCACATTTTCAGGCCATTTGAACCCCTTTCCTTTGGGATAGATAACCAAGGTGTTAAAACGTTCTTCTTTTTCCAGTCCTTTGAGATTCAAGATTATTTCCAGGGCGAAATCCCATGGAACATCGTCGAGCACCAGGGTGAGCGAGCCCTGCACCGACTCGTCGACGACAATGTTAACTCCGCTGACCTGCCGCAAAAAATTGAAAACATTGTGCAGGTCCATTTTTTGGAACTCAACCGTAATCCGTTCTTTCTTGTATCCGGAGAAATTGAAATTGTCTTGTAATTGCTGGTCTTTGGCTTTGGGAGAGAGTTTTGCGGCGAGCGGATCAATTTCTGGAAGCTGGCTTTCAATGTTTTTCTTTTGATTGATAAGGCCGCTGACCTGATCTTTGGCCGCAGTTCCTGTCTTGTCGAGTTTAGAGGCCATTTTCGGGTCTTTGTTCTGTGCTTCCGTTGCCGCCGGTCCAGTTTTAGTGTCAACAGGAGCCTTGGCGTCCTTGGTATTGATGGAAAGAATTATATCGTTCCCTTCCTGGGTTGACGTGTACGGAAATGATTCGGAAAGGGTGAATTCCAGCCGGGTTATAGGCGGTTTAGCATCGGCGATGGCGCTGGTTGTCAGGGCAACGTGATTGTTGACCTCGATCTTGGCGCCAATGCCGGGCGCAAGTTTTGCTTCGGCAATATCAACAATAATCCTTGTTGGTTTGGGAATTTCGTAGACCGTTGTAATTAAAGGGTTTGACCCTTTAATACGGATTTCCACCTGCGAACCGATAGTCCGGGGAGTGATGGATACAATTTGGTTGACGGCCTCTTCTGCTTTCAGGACACTCGAAGTACCTGCAATGAGGGGCACAAGGGACAGAATGCAGAAAAAAAGGAACCCTATTTTACGTGTGCCCGGGAAAAAATGAAACATATCTATTTGTCTCCCTCTTTGTTCAATCTCATTATAACCGTGCTGTTGATCTCTTTGCCAGCACGAGTGCGAGCCGATTCAGTTATGACGACTTGATGTTTGTCAATCAAGGTGACGATGCCACGTTTGCCGACCGGAAGTCCTTGCTTCAGCATGTAACCTTTTTTAGTCTGATCCTCAACCAGGGCAACTTCTCCGGACCCGGTCATCATTACCCCTACGAGGGTTAATTGACCTGGTTCAAACAATTGCATTCCCGTCAACTCTTTGCTCTCATCGACAATCTCATTGGGATCGCGGCCAGCGGGCGTTGCCGCTTTGGGAGAAATAAAAGGTTTAAAAGGGTCTGGTCGTCCTTCGATGGCATAAGCATAGGTTGCATCTGGTACCGTTTGCGCTGCATCGCCCGTAACTTTTTCCGTGATTTCCTGCGCACCGCAGTTGGCGGCAAAGATAAACAAGAAAAGTAGGTGGCGTGTGGCACGAAAACCCGTCGAAAACATAGATTCTATTGTATCCCGCATAGCAGAAATCCCTGAAACTTAGGTGAAAATTATCCGATTTTCACGTTGCTGCCTGATTGTAATCGATGTGTTGCATGCTGAGAAATAGTCATTCTGATTGTGTCATTCACTTGGCTTTTCCATCCTTAGGCGGCTGAAGCTTGACATTGGTAAAACGATAGGTCACAAGCCGACAGGTTGAGTTGAGCAGCATTTCCAAACCATCTTTTCCGGATTTGTCTATGTTGATGTTGTTAACAGTGACGATCCGATCCAGCTTACTTACTTTGTCAAGAAAAAGACCCAGATTATGGTACGGTCCGCTGATGGTTATATCGATGGGGATTTCCGCATAAAAATCTTTGGGGATTTCTACCCCCGGAACAAATTTCAAGAAATCAAGACCGGCGCTTTTACCAAGATCGGATATATTTCTTAACAGGTTAGGTATCTCTTGAGTTTTCGGCAGGAGAATAGCGGTGGCTTCGAATTCTTTTTGGACCTCTTCGAGCTCTTTTTTGTGTCTTGGTAAATCGGCAGCGGTTTTTCTCGCTTTCTTCACCTCTTCTTTTGCGACCTCCACCTGTTTTTCCAAGCTATCAATTTTTTCAATCTGAGGTTTGAAAAGGAGAAAGTAAAAGAGGGCTAATGGAATAAGAAGCGCAGCAATGATTATGAGAAGTTTGGTTCGATTGTCGAGCAGAAAATATTTCTTGTCGATAAAAGCATCGAATTTTGCCGTTATTGCAATGGAATTCATATGAAATAACCTGCTGTTAAAAAGATAGGATCATTTTTTTTCACTGTTAGGCATGCCCACGGAGCAGGATATTGAGAAGAGTTTTAAATCTCGTTCTGCAAATTTTTCCATCGAGGCGCTAACCAGACTTACATTATGGATATATTGAGAATTCTCGAGGTCATCCATGTACTTGGCAACGGTTTGGTTATCTAGGGCCATGCCGGATAACTTAAGGCCGGCTCCTGTTTGATTGAGTTTGGTCAACCACATGCGCTGGGGCGGGGTAAGGCTGGCCACCTCGTCCATGACATGAACGGTGAGTGAAGAAGATTGCTTTAATTGTTTGATCACCTCAATGCGGGTGAGCAATACTTTTTTCTCTTCTTCTATTTTTTTGATTTCATTGAGTATTTTTGTGTATTGTTGCTTTTCGGCCTGCAGATTGTCGTGTGTTTTCTGCAAATTGGCAATCGTGTTGGCCTGATAAACACCAAAGAATGTAAGTATTGTCAAAAAACAACCCACCGCCGCCGTTGACAGAAATATCTGTCTTTTTGCCTTGTTGCGGCGGAGAATCTCCCGTACCGGTAATAGATTGATGTATATCATATTGAATTAAAAGGCTGCCGGTCGTATCGCGAGACCCGCTGCGATAGCCATCTCTGGCGCAATTGAATTGAGATACTGTCTGTCGATCTTGTTTTCGTCAACAATCATGTCAGTAAAAGGATTGAACGCGATCACTTGCAACCCTGTTTCACGACTGATGTAATCAACCAATCCACTGACCTTTGATCCACCGCCGCTTAAAATCAAAGACGTCAAAGGTCTGTCGGGATTGTTGGCCAGATAGAGGTCGATAGCCTTCTTGATCTCGAGTACCCATTGGGTGCATGTTTGGGAGAAAATGGCTTCTATTTTTTCCAGATGGTCCACTGCTGGGACAATTCCCAGCTTGATTTTCTCGGCATCCTGGTAGTCAATGTTAAGGGAGTTGGCCAATTGATTGGTCAGTTGTTCACTGCCGACCACGATGTCCCGGGCCAGAACAGACACCCCTTCCGAGATGATATTGATGTTCATTTTCGAAGCACCAATATCCACCAATGCCACGTTATCTTTTTGGCCGGAGGTGGTTTCCCAAATGTTTTCCAGGGCAAAGCCATCAACATCAATCAATACGGTTTTAAGCTTGAGAGCCTGGAGCATATCCAGATAGTCGTTGATAACCTCTTTCTTTGCCGCTACCAGCATCACATCGTTTCGGTCGGACCCTTCCCGTTTGGAAGGTAATTTCTGAAAATCCAGATAAATATCGTCGATGTCAAACGGTATGTATTGCTCGGCTTCGGCCTTGATGTACTCAACCAAGGCATCGTCATCCATAACTTCCAGATTAATTTTTTT
>CAIMMA010000076.1 GCA_903842475.1 uncultured bacterium | reverse complement strand
TTTACGCCGTTTTACACGGATAAGAACCGCGGCACCGGTCTGGGGTTGACCATCGCCAAGAACATCGTCGAAAAACATCAGGGCATGATTACCGTGACCAGTCGTGCGGACGAGGGCAGGGTTTTCAGCGTCGTTCTGCCGATCAATGGCGGCGAGTCGACGATGTGAGGCCAAGCGGTGCTGCTGGTCGAGGAATCGGGTTTGGCGATAGGAGTTTGTATGATGTATGCATGGGGAGTCCTCCGCTGATGGCGTTGTTGGGACCGTTTTTTCTTCGGACCTTTTGGGTCCATGCCAATTCGCGCACCCATTGCTTGGAAGGATAAGGTTGCACCGGATGAATGTTGTCCATCAAATCAGGGTACGGTTTCCGCCGATCATCCTCCTGCTGGCCCTGTTGTCGGCCTTCCCGCCGCTGGCCACCGACATGTATCTGCCTGCGCTCCCACTGCTTCAGCGGGAGTGGCAGGCCCCATTGGTGGCGATCAATCTGACCCTCGTCGCTTTTTTTATAGCCTATTGCGGCCTGCTGCTCATCTACGGGCCGCTCTCCGACCGCTACGGCCGGCGTCCGCCCCTGTTGTTCGGGGTGGGGCTTTTCATTGTGTCCTGCCTGATTTGCGGACTGTCACAGAGCGCCGGCACGATGATCTTCGGGCGGGTTCTCCAGGGAGCAGGAGCGGCCGCGGCTTCGTCGATTGTCTTTGCGGTCTGCAAGGATCTGTTCGCCGGTCAGCAGCGGCAGCGGGTGTTCATTCAGATCGGGGTGATTGTCGCCACCGCTCCGATGATCGCCCCGATGCTCGGTGCCTGGATCATCAAACTGTGTTCCTGGCGCTGGATTTTTCTGCTCCAGGCCGTGCTGGGCACTGTTGCCCTGATCGGGGTGTGGTGCATGGCGGAATCACGAAAGGAAGAGGTCCCGCCGAGTTTTGCCGAGGTGGCCTCCAGCTATTTCCGGCTGCTGCGCAACCGCCGATACATCCTCCTGCTGCTGACGCTTGCCTGCACCTGTGTGCCGATTTTTGCTTTTATCGGCGGCTCCGCCGATCTCTACATTACCCAATTCGGCTACGACGAGCAGCAGTTCGGCTATTTTTTCGGTTTTAATTCCCTGGCTTTTGTGCTGGCGCCGCTTACCTTCAGCCGGTTGGTCCGCCGCTATGCCACGGTCAGAATCATGCCCTTTGCCTTCCTGGGCATGCTCTGCGCATCCTTGCTGCTGCTCTGTCCCTGGATTCCGAAGCCATGGCGGCTGACCCTGCCGATGTTTCTGCTCACCTTCTGTTTCTCCCTCTGTCGACCGGCCGGAAACAACCTGATCCTGGAGCAGGTGGATCGGGACACCGGGGCCGCCTCGTCGTTGATGGTCTTTTCCTATTTTATGATCGGCGCCTTGTCGATGTGGTTTTTTTCGTTTGACTGGAGCGATAAAGTCGTGGTGCTGGGGTGGATGGGGGCGATATCGGTGGCCTGCACCCTGCTGCTCTGGCAGCTGGTGAAGCGAAGGTTGGGGCCGGCTTTCGGCTGAACGCCAAGGGGGGGCTGCCGGCGATGTCGAGGGCTCAGGAGTCGCCGATAAACATCTGCGAGGTCAGGTCCCAGCACGTGACGATGCCGTTTCGCCATTTGGCCAGCTGGACATTGCCGTCCTGAGAAACCACGATGGCCATCGCATTGTGGATGGTGTTGCAGAGGTGGTACACCGAACGGTGACGTGAGCCGTAGCCCTCGATTTTGGCCAGGGTGACCATTTTACCTTCGGTATCGTTGGCAATGGCAACCTCGGTTAATTTATCCAGGGAACCGACGATCATGCCGCCGAACCCCAAGGCGCCCCGGCTGCTGGCCACCACCGCCCCATCCACCGCCGCCAGGCCGGCAACAAACTGGGCCTGCTCGTAGAGGGCTTCTTCCAGATCATACACCGCGGACTCATGGCGGAGTTCGACATAATCTTTCCAGGTAATAACCCGATCCGGCTCGTGGATGTCGCCCAGGGCCGTGGTCGCCAGCCGGATGGTTCTGATCATCAACGATTGCTGGCGCTGGATGGCCTCGTCGTGCTGGAATTTGTATTTGAGCAGGATCTGGGGATTGTCACCCAGGAGTTCCGCGGGATTGTCGCCGGGGAAGATGATAAAGGTTGCGCCGTGGCGGGACATCCGGGTAACGCTGATGATCCGTTTGAGAAGCTGGAACTGGAGGCTTTCGATGAACTCCTCCTGAATTTTGGCGACCGGATAGAGGACGCTGGCACGGAAGGTCTCGTGCATCTCCAGCAGGGTTTCCCGCTCCTCGGCAAACAGTTTGTTCATCCACTTGGATTGGAAGGCATTGGCGGCCGAGTCGAGCAGCTTGCCGCCGTTGAGGGTGGTGATGATTTTGATGCCTTTGCAGATGGTGAGCATGCCCGGTCCAGTGACATGGAGCACGAAAACTTCCGGGAGCCGGTTGGTTTTTTTATTGCCGCCCCGTTCTTCCTGGAGCCAGCGAATTCCCGAATTGACAATCCCCCAGATCTGAAATCCTTTCTCCGGGTGCGGTTCGATCCCGATCAGGGAGCGTTCGAAGTCCACAGCCGGCGACAGCCGACGCAGTTCGTATTCGTTGAACGGCCGGGGCGAAGAAAAGAGCAGGCGAAGAAAGCCTTTAGGCGGTCCCTGGTCCGGCGGAAAGACCTTCGGGTCCACCAGGATGAGCCGGAGATTGACGGGACGCATTTCCTCCCGCATCATGCTGACCTGGTAACAGGTCGAGATCAGATGCTCAAGGGCCACTTTTCCCGGTAAAGGGGTGGCCGCCAAGTTGCTGTCGGCGTCCTCCTGGGTCGGCGGCTCAAACCATTTCTGGTTGATGAGGGCGACAAGTTCTGCGGGGTAAACGTGCATGGCGATATCGGGAGGTGGAGGTTGCCGGAATAGGCCTACTATACCGTAGGTCGCCCTGAGATGAAACCACCTTATGCAGAGTTTTTGAGTGCTGGTGGTGGTCGCGGCGCTGAGGGGTCGCCGGCGGTCGGCGAGGGGGGCGCACTGTGGCGCGGAAAATGATTGTCTTGCAGGGGGTTTTGCGGTAGTAGGGAATCTTGCGATCGAGGAGCCTGGCTCAGAGGCAGAGCGGCCCCGCGTATCTTTTAAACAACGAGGAACAACTGCGAATATTCCATGACAAACGGATTAGATAAAAACCTGGCGAATGTTGTCATCCCAGCGGTCAAGGTCCCGGCTCATCCGATCAGGATGACGTTGCCGGCCTTGGAAAAGGCAGCGTTGAAAAACCGTATCAAAGACTTGCTCCGGGCGAGGGACGCCGTCCTTGTCGCCCATTATTACACCGATGGCGATCTTCAGGATTTGGCCGAAGAAACCGGCGGTTGCGTGGCCGACTCGCTGGAAATGGCGAGGTTCGGCACCGAGCATCCGGCCCGGACCCTGGTGGTGGCCGGGGTGCGGTTCATGGGCGAGACCTCCAAGATCCTGAATAACGAGAAACGGGTGCTCATGCCGGATCTCCGCGCCACCTGTTCGCTCGACGAGGGTTGTCCGGCCGAGCTGTTTGCCGATTTCTGCGATCGCCACCCTGAGCATACGGTGGTGGTTTACGCCAACACCAGCGCTGCGGTCAAGGCCCGTTCCCATTGGGTGGTGACCTCCGGCATTGCCCTGCCGATCATCAAGCATCTGGCGGCCCGGGGCGAAAAGATTTTGTGGGGGCCGGACCAGCATCTGGGGCGGTATGTCCAGCGTCTGACCGGGGTGGAGATGATACTCTGGCCCGGCTCCTGCGTGGTCCACGAGGAATTCAAGGCGGAGGCCCTGGCGCAGATGCGCCGCCTCCATCCGCAGGCGGCTGTGCTGGTCCATCCCGAATCACCGCAGGATGTGGTTGATCAGGCGGATGTGGTCGGCTCCACCACCGCCCTGATCGAGGCGGTCCGTCGCCTGCCCAATCCGGAATTCATTGTGGCCACCGATGCGGGGATTTTTAATAAGATGCGGCAGCTGGCGCCGGGGAAAATTCTTCTGGGGGCACCCACTGCGGGCGAGGGGGCAACCTGTCAGAGTTGCGCCCGTTGTCCCTGGATGGAGATGAATACCTTGGAGAACTTGGCCATGGTTCTGGAGACCGGGGCAGGGGAGGTCAAGGTGGATCCGGTGTTAGCCGCCAAGGCGCGGATTCCGATTCAGCGGATGCTCGATTTTGCTCAAACGCTGAAAAAGGAGCCGGTCGGCTCAGGCAAGTGATTCGCGGAAGGGCCGAAAGAGGCCGGTCCGCAGGTCCAGGCCCTGGAGCAGGATGCGGGGATCCTGGTAGAGCGAACTGATCAGGCTGGTCTGGTTGCGGTTGAGTAGCAGGCGGATGGCCACCTCGGGCATGGTGAGCATTTCAAAATCGGTGTCGGCGTCGCCGGCCACCAGGATCGGGCTGCCATCGATGAATTGTCTGATGATCTCGGCCTTGCCTTCGCG
>CAIMMA010000075.1 GCA_903842475.1 uncultured bacterium | reverse complement strand
TCGATGACGTTGCCGGTGGATTTGGACATCTTCTTGCCGAATTTGTCGCGCACCAGGGCATGGAGATAGACATCGTGGAACGGGACCTCGTCCATGAGGTGGAGCCCCATCATCATCATCCGCGCCACCCAGAAAAAGAGGATGTCGAAGCTGGTGATCAGCACCGAGGTGGGATAGAAAAATTCCAGTTCCCGGGTCTTGTCCGGCCAGCCCAGGGTGGAAAACGGCCAGAGCGCGGAGCTGAACCAGGTGTCGAGCACATCGGTTTCCTGGTGGAGGTCGGCGCTACCGCACTTGACGCAGACCGTGGGGTCGTTGATCTCGACCATCACCTCGCCGCAGGCCCCGCAGGTCCAGGCGGGAATGCGGTGGCCCCACCAGATCTGCCGGGAGATACACCAGTCGCGGATGTTTTCCATCCAGGCATAGAAGGTGCGGTCCCAGGTGTTGGGATGGATTTTGATCCGGCCCTGCTCGACCGCGGCCACCGCCTTATCGGCCAGGGGACGGACACTGACGAACCACTGCTTGGAGGTGGTCGGCTCGACCACGGTGGTGCAGCGGTAGCACTTGCCCACCGCATGCTGGTAGGGCTCGATCTTATCGAGGAAGCCCTGGGCTTCCAGATCCTTGACGATCTGTTTGCGGCAGGCGAACCGGTCGAGGCCCGCATAAAGGCCTGCGGCCGCGTTCATCACCCCGTGGTCGTCCATCACCTTGAGCCGTTCGAGGTTGTGGCGCAAACCGATTTCATAGTCGTCGCGGTCGTGGGCCGGGGTGACCTTGAGCGCGCCGGTGCCGAACTCCCGCTGGACATGGTGGTCGAATACCACCGGGATGGTGCGGCCGGTGAGCGGCAGGCTGATGCCGATGGATTTGAGATGGCGGTAGCGCTCGTCGTCGGGATGAACCGCCACGGCCGTGTCGCCGAGCATGGTCTCCGGCCGGGTGGTGGCCACCACCAGCGAACCGGAACCGTCGGCGTACGGATAGCGAAGATGGGAGAGTTTGCCGTCGGTGGGGTCGTGCTCGACCTCGTCGTCGGCGAGCGCGGTATGGCAGCGCGGGCACCAGTTGACGATGGAATCGCCCTTGTAGATCAGCCCTTCCTTGAACAGCCGGACAAAGACCTCGCGCACCGCCTTGGAAAGCCCTTCGTCCATGGTGAACCGTTCCCGGTCCCAGTCGCAGGAGGCGCCCATCCGCTTCAGCTGGTTAATGATGGTGCCGCCCTTTTCTTCCCGCCAGGCCCAGACCCGTTCGATGAATTTTTCCCGGCCGAGATCGTGGCGGGTCAGCTTTTCGGTGGCCAGCTGGCGCTCGACCACGTTCTGGGTGGCGATGCCGGCATGGTCGGTGCCCGGCACCCAGAGGGTGTTGTCGCCCCGCATCCGGTGGTAGCGGATCAGCAGATCCTGGAGGGTATTGTTGAGGGCATGGCCGATGTGTAAAACCCCGGTGACGTTGGGCGGCGGGATAACGATGGAAAACGAGGGTTTGCCCTCCTCCATCTTTGCGCTGAAGGTCTGCTGCTCCAGCCAGTGGGTGTACCAGCGCTGCTCGACTTCGGCGAATTCGTAGGCCTTGGGGAGATCGTATTTTTCGGGGCTGTTCGGGGCGGTGTCGTTCATAGGGTGTCGGCTGTGGCCGTCATGCGGCTGGGGTTAACAACAAGAAGAGCGCCATCAGAGCACGCTCCAGGGTTTGGGCATAAAAATCTGCGCATACAGAGCCAGGGCATAGCGGTCGGTCATGCCGGCGATGAAATCGCAGACCTGCCGATGGCGCTGCTGCTCCTGCTGGACGGACTGCACCGGATGGCGCAGCAGGCAGGCGGAGATGCCGTTTTCGGGAAACTCGTGCTGGAGGAAAAAGGTGTAGAGATCGCGGATGATCCGCTGGGCCTTTTCGAATTCGTTGTGGACCCGGCAGTTGCGGTAGACATGGTCGTAAAGAAAGGTGCGCAACTCGGTGATGGTGTCGTTCATCCGCTCGCTGAGGTGCAGCCGGCCGTCGTTACGCGCCAGCGTGGTGTACACCAGGTCGCCGACCATGGCGTTGATCCGCTGCGAGGAGCGGTCGCCGAGCACATCCCGCAGATTGCGGGGCAGGTCGGTGGGCTTGAGCATGTCGGCGCGCAGGGCGTCGTCCATGTCGTGGTTGACATAGGCCATGATATCGGCCACCCGCACCAGTTGCCCCTCGAGGGTGGCGGCCAGCTCGGCGGTCTCCCGGGGCAGGATCTCGCCGTAGCCCTTGGAGTGCTTGAGGATGCCGTTGCGGACCTCCCAGGTGAGGTTCAAGCCCTTGCCGTCGTTTTCAAGGAAATCGACGATCCGCAGACTCTGGCGAAAATGCTTGAACCCCTTGGGATGAAGCAGGTTGAGGCTGAACTCGCCGGCATGGCCAAAGGGGGTATGGCCGAGGTCATGGCCCAGGGCGATGGCCTCGGTGAGGTACTCGTTGAGCGAGAGGCAGACCGCCATGCTGCGGGCGATCTGCGAGACCTCGAGCACATGGGTCAGCCGGGTGCGGTAGTGGTCGCCGGCCGGGGCGAGAAACACCTGGGTTTTATGCTTCAGACGCCGAAAGGTCTTGGAATGGAGGATCCGGTCGCGGTCGCGCTGGAAGGCGGTGCGCAGGTCGCACTGATCCTGGTCCCGGGAAAACCGGCCCCTCGACTGGCTGCTCAGGCAGGCAAAGGGGGAGAGGGTCAGTTTTTCCTGCGCCTCCAACTGCTCCCGGATGCTGGGTTTCATAGCCATGGGCCGACTCAGGGCTGCCAGAGGAGGTAGGCCTTGATGAAGCTGTCGAGGCGGCCGTCCAGCACCGCATCGACATTGCCTTCCTCGGTGTTGGTGCGGTGGTCCTTGATCAGCCGATAGGGCTGCAGCACGTAGGAGCGAATCTGGCTGCCCCAGGCAATCTCTTTCTTGTCGCCCTGAATATTTTCCTGGGTGCGCAGCTTCTCCTCCTTCTCCCGCTCAAACAACCGCGCCATCAGCATCTTCATGGCCGTCGCCTTATTACTGTGCTGGCTGCGCTCGTTCTGGCACTGGACCACGATGCCCGAGGGGAAGTGGGTGATCCGGATGGCAGAATCGGTCTTGTTGACGTGTTGGCCGCCCGAACCGCTGGCCCGGTAAGTATCGATGCGGATGTCCTTGTCGTTGATTTCGATGGCAACGTCGTCGTCGAGCTCCGGCATGACCATCACCGAGGCAAAGGAGGTGTGGCGGCGGCCGCTGGCGTCAAAGGGCGAAATCCGCACCAGCCGGTGAATGCCGACCTCGGAGCGCAGATAGCCGTAGGCATACTTGCCCTTGACCATGATGGTGACGCTCTTGGTGCCGGCCTCGTCGCCGGGGAGGAGATCGAGGATGTCGGCCTTGAACCCCTTGGCCTCCGCCCAGCGCAGGTACATGCGCAGCAGGATGCCGACCCAGTCCTGGGCTTCGGTGCCGCCGGCGCCGGCATGGATGGTGAGGATGGCGTTGCTGGCATCGTGGTCGCCGCTGAACATGCACTCCAGCTCGACTAGATCGATGCGGTTACGCAGACTGTCGAGCCCCGCCACGACTTCCTGGTAGCTGTCCTCGTCGTTTTCTTCCTTGGCCATATCGAGCATCATCTCGGCATCCTCGAGGTCGCCGAAATTCTTCTGCCAGACCCCGATCAGGTCCTGCAGCTGGCCCAACTGGCGCTGGACTCGCTTGGCCTCGTTCTGGTTGTCCCAGAAGTTAGGACTGACGGTCTGCCGCTCGAGCAGTTCAACCTGTTCTTTTTTGCCGTCTAAGTCAAAGATGCTCCTTGAGCACCAGCATCCGGCCCTTGAGATTCTCGAGTAACTGTTTGGATTCTGCTGATTCGGTAACGTCGGCCATGGTACACCTCGTAATACTGCTAATAAAATAAAAATGACCCCAGCTCCGCCGGCGGGGCCGGCGAAGGGCGGATCAAAGGCATCGCAATTTAAAACGACCGCCTCCGGAAACGGTGGCTACCGACCCGGCTTGGCCGAAAGAAAAAACTTTACAATAAACAGAAACGCCGCAAGTCTCAAGGGAGAAAGCCGGAAATAGGGTTAAAACTCAGGGCGTGCCAATGCGGCGCGGGGAAGCGGGACCACCCGGCGAAAGCCCTTGGGGCCGGAACGACCCGGGCGGCGATCACCGCCCGTTCCGGAAACGAAACACCAACAGCAGGGGGATCAGAAGGAGACAAACAAGACCGAAACGATAGCCGTACCGGCAAAAGACGGTGGATTGATCAAGCATCGCCACCGGGGCCACCAGGGCAGCCTCGGTGAAAATTGCGGTCCGGGCCGAGACCCGCCCGAGGGGATCGATGAATCCGCTGATGCCGGTATTAGCGGCACGAACCAGGGTGCGCTTGGTTTCCACCGCCCGGAGCACCGCCATGGCCAGGGACTGCACCGGGGCGCTCGACCGACCGTACCAGGCATCGTTGGTGAGATTGACCAGCAGATTGGCCCCGCGCGACACGGACTCGCGGGCAATGTCCGGGAAAATCGATTCGTAGCAGATCAGCAGGCCCAGCCGCAGCGATGCCAACTCCAGGGGCGCCATGGAGGTCCCGGCGGTAAAATCGCCGACACTGACCACCAGTGGCTCCAGGAAGGGCAGCAGGCGACGGAGCGGTACATACTCCCCGAAAGGCACCAGATGCTGCTTGGCATGGGTGCCGCCGACCTTGCCGTCCGGTCCGATCAGCAGGGCGCCGTTGAAAAACTGGAACTGCTCGCCCCCCTCTGCCCGCGCAATGCTGTTGACCAGCGGAGCCCCGGTCAGCAGCCAGGTATTGTTGGCGGTGGTGAAATCGACGATTTTATTGATCAGCGCGTCCCGCTGCGGATAAAAGGGCAAGGCGGTTTCCGGCCAGACCACCAGGTCCGGTTTCGGCTCCCGCAGCATCGGCCCGGTGAGCGCGAGGTATCGGGCGACCGTGGCTTCTTTGGTCGCCGGCGACCACTTGACCGCCTGATCGATATTGCCCTGCACCACCGCGACCCTGGCCTGCGGCGCACCGGGGAGTTCACCGGCCATCACCTGATAGCGGGCCAAGGAATACCCGAAGGTTCCGACGAGCAACAGGACGGCCAGCGTCAGCAGGGACCGCTCCCCTCGAAAAACGCCGCGGCCGGTGCGGCCCCGCCGAAGAAGCAAACCAACCGCCAGGCTGTTGCCCAGAACCAGGCAAAAACTCAGCAAATGATGCCCGCCGAGATCAGCCGCCTGCACCAGCCGGGGCTGGCCGGACAGGCCGTAGCCAAGATCCATCCAGGGAAAACCGCTCAGGAAAAAACCGCGCAGGTACTCCAGGCCGACCCACAGCACCGGCGCCGCCCAAACCAGCAGGGCCACCGACCGTCCCCGCCGCCGGACACTTCCGGCCACCAGACTGAGCAGCCAGCAAAACAGCGCCGAAAAACAGGCCATGTAGGCGGCCAGAAGCAACAGGGCCGGCAGGGAAAGCCACCAAGGCAGCCCGCCGTACCGGCCGAGTACGATCAGAATCCAATAGAGCAGCGAAAGGTGATAGAGCAGCCCGCAGACAAACCCCATCCGGGCGCTGCGCCCCGGCGTCACCGACCGCGCCGCCAACAGCAGCGGTACCAGCGCGACCAGCAGCAGCGGCCACCAGCCGACATGTCCGGGCATGCCCAGGGCCAGCAGACAGGCGGTGGCGACTCCGGGCAGGAACCACGGGCCCTTGCCCTCGCTCCGGGATTCAGGCCTCATCGGTCCTGACAATCCTGACGGTTTTAATCCGCCGCTGGTCGGCGCCGAGCACCTTGAAGGCCAGCCCGTTCTCATGCACCACCACCCCGGAGGGCGGCACCCGGCCCAGCCGATGGATAATGAAACCGCCCACCGACTCATAGGGACCTTCCGGCAGGGTCAGACGAAAATGGGCCTCCACGTCCTCGATGTCGATTTTCGCATCGACAATGACCGTGCGTTCATCGACCACCCGCAGTTCGCTCTCGGCATCATCATGCTCGTCATCGATCTCGCCGACAATCTCCTCGATAACATCTTCGAGGGTGACCAGTCCGCGCACCCCGCCGAATTCATCGACCACTATGGCCATATGGATCTTCTTGAGCTGAAACTCGCGCAGCAGCTCGGTGATGGGCTTGGATTCGGAAATAAAAGTGGCCGGATTCAGCAAATCCTTGATATTGAATTCTTTATCCTGGCCGCAGGAACAAACGCGCAATAAATCTTTAGCATGCAGGATGCCGATGATCTGATCCGGGTTATCCTGATACACAGGGATGCGGGTATACCCTTCCTCACTGATCAAGCGAATGAGTTCGGGCACCGAGGTCTTTTGTTCGGCGCAGATCATCTCCGCCGAGGGGGTCATGATTTCCGAGGCTATGGTTTCCCGGAAATCAAAGATGGAATTGATCAAGCGTTCCTCGTGAATCGAGATCAACCCCTGCTCCTCGCCCTCTTCCAGCAGTTCCTGAATTTCATGCTCCAACTCCTCCGTGGTGTCGGGGGCGGAGCGGATACCGAGGGCGGATTTCATTTTTTCAAATAACGACTTACCGGAGGGTTCTTCGTCCGAAGGCGCCGAACTGGCCGGCGACGGCTCCACATTTTCCATAGCTTCTAGCATGCTCCTTTTGCGGGATAAATAACGATTCTATTGAAAGTAGGATAACCACCCATAAAGTCAAGGGAAAATTCAGGCCTGCCGTTCATTTGAAAAAACAATGCCCGAAAGCACCTGATGCCAGCGCCCCGGCAGGCGAAGTTTTAGCCGAGCTTCCCCTTGACGCCTCGGTACGGGTGTGCTAATAGATGCGCTCGTTACGTGTGCCGCACGCGGCCCCGTGCACTCCATACGTATTCTGATTTGGGCCGTTAGCTCAGCTGGTAGAGCAGTTGACTCTTAATCAATTGGTCCGCGGTTCGAATCCGCGACGGCCCACCATA
>CAIMMA010000074.1 GCA_903842475.1 uncultured bacterium | reverse complement strand
ACCAATCTCAATCGGCAGTTCTATTTCTTTGACCAGATCGGCCGACTCAAGGTGGAGGCCCTGACTGAGAACCTGCAGCGGATCCGGCCGAATCTCCGGGTCGAGGCTCTGGCCGAACGGGTCGAGGCCGGCAATTGCGAGCAAGTGTTTGCCGGTTGCGATCTGGTGATCGAGGGATTTGATCGCCAGGCCGATAAAAAGATGCTGATAGAGACCCTTGGCAACACCCGGATAGTGATCTCCGCCTCCGGGATCGCCGGTTTTGAGCTTGATGCCATTTGCACCCGAAGACTCGGCAGCTGCTGGATTGTCGGCGACTTCACCACCGACTGCGCCCAAGCCCCGCTGTTCGCCCACAAGGTGGCCACGGTCGCCAATCACATGACCCGTCTTGTTTTGCAACAGAGGAACTGACATGAAAACAGCCCAGATAAACGGCAGCGGCAAACCTGTTTTTCCGGCCGGTATTTACGGCATCACCGCCGAAAAATTCTCTGCCGGGCGGAACAACGTCGAGGTGGTGGAACAGATGATCGCCGGCGGCGTCCGCCTTATTCAGTACCGCGAAAAACGGCCATACAAGAGTTTTGCCGAGATGCTGACGGAATGCCAAATCATCCGCAGGCTCACCCGGGCCGCCGGGGTGCTTTTTATCATCAACGATTACCCGGATATCGCCCAACTGGTCGACGCCGACGGCGTCCATGTCGGCCAGGACGATTTCCCGGTACCCGAGATCCGCCGCCTGATCGGCCCGGACAAGCTGATCGGCCTTTCCACCCACGGCCCCGAACAGGCTGCCGCGGCTGTGGAGGCCGGGGCCGATTATATCGGCGTCGGGCCGATCTTCAGCACCCAAACCAAGGATGATGTCTGCGCCCCGGTGGGGCTCGGCTATCTCGACCATGTGGTGCGGACCTCTTCCCTGCCCTTTGTCGCCATCGGCGGCATCAAGGAACACAATCTCAGCCAGGTTTTAGCTCACGGCGCCAAAACCGTCTGCCTGGTCACCGAAATCGTCGGCGCCCCCGACATTGCCGCCACCGCTCGCCGGCTGCAGGCGGCCTGCCGCTGAACCCCTAGCCCAACCTTCCATTTCAATTCAAGGAGAACCATACCATGGCCCATGCAACCCAGATGGCTGCCGCCCGCCAGGGCGTCCTTACCCCCCAGATGCAGCAGGTGCTCGCCGACGAGTCCATCCATGAATCCGACCTGATCGAACGGGTCGCCAACGGCCGAATCGCCATCCCGGCCAACCGCAACCACCCCAACCTGATCGCCAAGGGCATCGGCGCGGGCCTGACCACCAAGGTCAATGTCAACCTCGGGGTTTCCGAGGACTGCTGCAATGTCGAGAACGAGCTTAACAAGGTCCGCCGTTCGATCGAGCTCAAGGCCGATGCCATCATGGATCTTAGCACCTTTGGCGACACCCGTGCCTTCCGCCGGCGCACGGTCGAAATCAGCCCGGTGATGATCGGCACGGTCCCGGTGTACGACGCCGTGGCCCGCTACGGCAAAAAGGTCACCAGTATTTCGGTGGATGATTTTTTTGATGTGGTCCGCATCCACGCCGAGGACGGGGTCGATTTCATGACCATTCATGCCGGTCTGACCCAGACGGCGGTGCAGCGGCTGCGCAACAATCCCCGCCTCACCCATGTGGTCAGCCGGGGCGGCTCCCTGCTGCTGGACTGGATGGTCACCAATGAGCGGGAAAATCCCTTCTTTGAACATTTCGACCGGCTGCTGGAACTGTGCCGGCAATACGATGTGACCCTGAGCCTGGGCGATGGCCTGCGCCCCGGCAGTCTGAAAGACGCCACCGATGCCGCCCAGATCCAGGAACTGATCATTTTAGGCGAACTGACCAAACGCTGCTGGCAGGCCGATGTCCAGGTCATGATCGAAGGACCGGGCCATGTGCCGCTCAACGAAGTGGTGGCCAACATGCAGATCGAAAAGAAGCTCTGCCACGGCGCGCCCTTCTACGTGCTGGGGCCGATTGTCACCGATGTGGCCCCGGGCTACGACCACATCACCTCGGCCATCGGCGGGGCGCTGGCGGCCACCTACGGGGCCGATTTTCTCTGTTATGTCACTCCGGCCGAACACCTCCGCCTGCCGGATGCCGACGACATGAAAGAAGGCATCATCGCTGCCCGGATTGCCGCCCACGCCGCCGACATCGCCAAGGGCATCCCCAAGGCCATCGACTGGGACAATGCCATGAGCCTGGCCCGCAAAGAGCTGGATTGGACCAAAATGTTCGAGTTGGCCATTGACCCGGAAAAAGCCAAGGCCTACCGTGCCTCCTCCCAACCCATCGACCAGGAAGTCTGCACCATGTGCGGCGATCTCTGTGCCGTCAAACGCAGCCGGAGAATCCTCGAGGGTTTATAAAGAAGCCTTGCCCAAGCCCGGGAAGCGGTGCTGGCGATCCTCGCCAACACCGCTTTTTTTGATTATTTTCCAAAAAGGCTGCGAAACTGTTCTAGCCCCTCCTCCTCCAGTTTTTCTTTGGGCACAAACCTGAGGGCGGCTGAGTTGAGGCAATAGCGCAACCCGGTGGGTGGTGGCCCGTCGGAAAAAACATGGCCCAGATGGGAATTCCCTTGTTTGCTGCGGACCTCGGTGCGGACCGTGAAAAAACCCACATCTTTTTTCTCAACGATATTTTCGGCGACCAATGGTTTGGTGAAGCTGGGCCAGCCGGTACCGGAGTCGTACTTATCAACAGAGATGAACAACGGCTCGCCTGAGACGATATCCACGTAAATGCCTTCCTTTTTGTTGTCCCAGTAGGCGTTATTAAATGGCGGCTCGGTTCCGTTTTTCTGGGTGACCTCATACTGCATCGGGGTCAGGTGCTGAAGGAGATCCTTGGGGCCGGCTCCTTTGGCAGCGCCTGCATCCCGCCAGGTCTGCTGGAGAAATTCGTCCCGGCCCGAACGGGAACGGTAATAATTGTACCGCAACGAACTCTTTTTGTAATAATCCTGGTGATATTCCTCGGCCGGAAAGAATCGGGGAGCGGGCAGAACAGGGGTAACCAGCGGTTTCTGGAAAATTCCGCTGGCCGCCAGCTGTTGCTTGGATTGTTCGGCCTGTTGTTTTTGTTCCTCGTCGAAATAAAAAATAGCGCTGGAATAGGCATGGCCGCGATCGACGAACTGGCCGCCGGCATCGGTGGGGTCGATCTGACGCCAGAACGTATCCAGCAACTGCCGGTAACTCACCCGTTGCGGGTCAAAAACCACCTCCACCACTTCGATATGGCCGCCAGCCATATAATTGTCATAGGTCGGATTATCGGTGGTGCCGCCAGCATAGCCTGACAGCACCGAGATCACCCCGTCGAGTTTCTCAAAGGGCGATTCCATACACCAGAAACAACCGCCGGCAAACAGTCCGCGCTGGGTCGCCACCTCCGCCTGTTCTTTGCCAGGGGCCGCGGCTTGAGCGACACCCCCAGCACTGTTATCCATGCCCAAAAGCATACCTGCGGTCAAGATGAAGACTATCCGGGAAAAACTGCCGAAAGGGAACATAACGATTCCTCCATTGAGACATCTCATTAATTGATAATCAAACTCATTTTATAGTATAAGATGATTCATTGAGAGGTCCAGTCAGGCCCCTGTTTTTCAGGCTGACCGGTATCGACGAAGAATAATTCTTGCCAGGGCGTGGCAACTGTTGAGTTCGAGACCAATTTCAGGTAAGCAAGGCATCGACAATCCAACCGCCCAAGTGAACAGCAGGCCGTCTTTGACGCGAAGACACGCCCAGGGTTCATGCCTCGATGGTTTTTTCATCCGCAAGGTTCCGTTATGATTTTCAATTCCTTTTCGTTTCTTTTTTTATTTTTCCCGCTCATCCTGACCGGTTTTTTCCTCATTGGCCGCAAAAGCCAGCAAGGCGCGGCCCTGTGGATCGTTGGCGGGTCGCTACTGTTTTACTGCTTGTGGGACTATCGGTTTCTTCCTTTATTGTTGGCTTCAATCGTTTTTAATTATTGGACAGGTCATCGAATGATCATCGCCGAGCAGCCGCATCGGCAACGCTGGCTGATTCTGGCGATCGCCATCGACTTGCTGCTCCTCTGTTTTTTCAAATACGTAAATTTTTTCATAGGCTCAATCAACGGAATCTTTCACCAGCAACTCCAGGCCTTGCAGATTATCGTGCCCATCGGCATCTCTTTTTTCACCTTTACCCAGATTTCTTTTCTGGTGGACGCCTATTACAAGAAAAGTACCGCCGTTCCTTTCCTGCAGTACCTGCTGTTCGTCTCCTATTTCCCCTATATTGTGGCAGGACCGGTGCTGCATCACCAGGAAATGATACCCCAATTCAGCGATCCGAAGAAATACACCCTGGATCCCCTTAATCTGGCCACTGGCCTGGCGCTGTTCGTCCTTGGCCTGGCAAAAAAGTTGTTGATCGCCGACAACCTGGTGCCTGTGATCGACTCGGTTTTTGCCGCCCAACAACCCCAGTTGCTCCAGGCATGGCTGGGCATGCTTGCCTATAGTTTCCAGCTGTATTTCGATTTCTCAGGGTATTCCGATATGGCCATCGGCGTTTCCCGGTGCCTGGGTTTCCAATTGCCGCTCAACTTCAATTCCCCTTACAAGGCCGCCAGCATCAGCGACTTCTGGTTGCGATGGCATATTTCGCTGTCACGATTTTTGCGCAACTACCTGTACATCCCTCTGGGAGGCAACCGCCGGGGACAGTTGACCCGGTACCGCAACCTGCTGCTGACCATGCTGCTGGGCGGCCTGTGGCATGGGGCCAATTGGACCTTTGTGGTCTGGGGCGGGCTCCATGGAGTGTACCTTTGCATCCAGCACGGCTGGCAATTCTGGATGGGTACAAGGGGCGCGGCGCCCCATCGAATCCTGGACGCCGCCACCCGGATGCTGACCCTGCTGGCGATTCTGATTGCCTGGTGCTTTTTCCGTGCACCCGACGTGTCCTCGGCCTTTGAGGTACTGGGTGGGATGATCGGGATACACGGTATTTCCGTGGTGCAGGAAATCACCAGCTTTGGCTACCTGATGCTGATCACCGGTGGCGCCATTGCTTTTCTGATGCCTAACACCAATGAAATTGTGCTGTACCTGGACCGGTACTACAAGCAGAGCCTGCCTGCTTTTTCCCTGTTCCGCATTCATTGGTTGCCCAATGTTCCCTGGGGCATTATAAGCGGCCTCCTGCTTGCCCTCTGCCTGTTAAGCATGGAACGGACCAACGACTTTATCTACGCGCAATTCTGATCGATCATGACCGATACACCTACCAAGAACCACCTGAAGAAGTATTTTTGGGTCTTCGGACTGGCCGCCCTGGCCCTGTTGGCCGGGATCGTCACCTTGAATTATCTGCTTGATCCTTACTTCATCCATCAATGGGATACGCAGTTGATCCAGCGGCCGAGCCCGGCCCAGCAGAAAATTTCGCCGTGGGCAAAAACCTATGCCGCCTATCGCTACCAACCGGACGTGGTGTATCTGGGGAGTTCCCGGACGGAAATCGGCCTGCCGACCGATGCCCCGGTATTTAAAGGGCAACGGGTGCTCAACCTGGCCTTGAGCGGCGCCAGCCTCGGTGACGCCATTAACATGCTCAAACATACCAGTTATTTCCATCGCCCTAAGGTAGTGATCTGGGGCCTGGATTTTGGCTGGCAATTCCGCGAAAAAACTGGCAATACCGATTTCAACCCATCGCTGATCGCCCGGGAATCGTATTATCCGCTCAAACGCCTGCTGATAAATTTGAAACGTTCGATCTCCATGGCCATGGCCACCGAAACCGGCAAGATGCTTCTGGGCCTTTCCGAACAGAGCTGTCCCTCGCTGCTCGCTTCGTACGGACAGAAATCGGCGCAATGTTTAGAGTTGATCATGCAGGACGAAGGCGGGGTCGCCAAGGCCTTTGACAAAATTATCACCAAAGGGGATCCGCAGGCCAAACCAGCCGATGCCGACACCACGCTGCAGCAACTTGACCGAGTCACCCGTGACTATTGTCAACAGGGTACGGCTTTCCGCTTTTTTCTCCATCCGGTCCATGCATTGGCGGAATTGTCCTATTGGCAAAATCAATCCCAGGCCATGGATCAATGGAAACAACACCTCGTGCAGCTGATGGACCGCCGCCGACAAGAGGGCTGCGATATCCGGTTCATGGATTTCTCCGGCTTTAACAGCATCACCACCGAACCGACGCCTCAGCAAACCGGGAAAGACACCATGCACAATTACTGGGAGCATTCGCATTATCGCAGCGAGGTAGGGTCTACAATGCTCGATCGACTCACAACGGCATCCAACCAGAACACTCCTGGTGATTTTGGCGTTGCCCTAAACGGCGGCAACATCCAGCAGCACCTGTCCCAATTCCGGGAAAGCCGTGATCAATATTGTCGAAATAACCCTGACGTAACCACGCATATGGTTACGTGCCAGGCTATCAACAAGAAAAACTAAGGCCGCCACCTTATGTAACTGCAAACAAAAAAAGAGCAGCAGCTGACCAAACCCTTTCATCACAAGCGTTTACCCTTTTCAACCGACGGCCGACACCTCCGTTAGAGCCTATTGATACCGATGCATATCGACCCGCCGAAAGACCCTGCTCCGCGCAGTACCGACAACGAAACCTTCATCTTTTTAGACACCCGTGGCAAACGCTGGCCCAGGCTGCGGTTTGTCATGTTTATTGCCGGCGGCCTGCTTTTTCTCGGGATGGTTTTGTTTGTCCAGACCCTGGTGCTACCGTCGCAACTGATGCTCCCTCCCGCGGTTGAGCAATTAAAGAGCCGGCTGAAAGCACAGCAAAATACAATGAATCTACCCAACCAGCTGGTGTCTAAACCGCTCTGGTTGAATTTTACCAAAAAAAAACCGAGCATTGACAATGGCGCGCCACCGCCCTTAGCTATTCAAAAAAACATACCTGCTCCACCCCAAAAAGCGAGTCTCCCGAAGGACAACACGGCCGTGCAGGAAATCCGCCTGGGGTTTTATCAAAGTTGGGATCCGAACAGCCTCGACTCCCTTAAAATCAACATCGACCAGCTGACGCACCTTTGCCCGGACTGGCTCTCGGTTGCCGACGGACTCGGCAAACTGAACCTGACCAAAGAGTCGGAGGTCGTCCATCTGCTCGAGGCCCACCCCAAACTGCGCCTGCTGCCGTTGCTCAGCAACCTTGCCGACAAAGACACCTGGCGTCCTGAAGCGGTGGAAGGCGTTATCAATGGGCCCGAGCTCCGGCAAGATCAGTTTGTGGCTAATCTCATAGAAACACTCAAGGGTATGGAGGCCGATGGAGTCATTCTCGACTGGCAACAGATCGATCCTTCCTACCGAGAGGCGATGACCGCTTTTTTGGAAAAAATGGCCGCCGCCCTGCATGAAGAAGCTTTGGAATTGTGGCTCTGCGTACCTACCGGACGGGGATTGGCCGTTTTTGACATGGAAAACCTTTCCCGGCACCTCGACCATTTTGTAGCCATGCTGCACGATGAAAACGGTGAATATGATCAGGCCGGGCCGATTGCCTCACGGGAATTCTTTGAGGGCTGGCTGGCCACGCTGGTGGACGGATATGGTACCCCGGCGCAATGGGTGATCTCTCTGGGTTCTTACGGTTACGATTGGACCGCGGGCGAAAACAGAGCAGAATTCCTCAACTTCCAGGATGTCATGAGCCGAGCCGGCCGCGCCTCGCTGGCCACATGTGCATTCACCGCCCCCTCCTACAATCCCCATTTTGTCTATGAAAACTCCGATATCGAGCACACGGTCTGGTTTCTCGATGCGGTCACCTTCCTCAATCAACTTGCAACCGGCAGGGCGCGACAGGTCGGCGGGTTTGCGATTTCTCGGCTCGGCTCCGAAGACCCCGGCATCTGGAACGCCCTGCCTCTGGACTCGGCCAAACCGCTTGGCCAAGAGGCACTCACCAAACTCGAAACGATGAAGCCTGGCGATGCCATCGCCCGCATTGGTACGGGCAATCTGCTCACCATCGTCGACGAACGGACCGACGGGAAGCGGAACATCACCACCACCCAAGGGCAAGATACCGAATTTCAGGCCATTGCCAATTACGAGAAATTCCCGAGCTACCTGACCATCATGCATCAGGGCAAAGGACCGGACAATGCGGCGGCCCTTACCTTCGACGACGGCCCGGATTCGGAATGGACTCCGCAGATTCTCGATATTCTCAAGGACAAAGGGGTCAGCGCCACTTTTTTCATGGTTGGTGCCAACATGGAAAAACATCCCGACATTGTTAAAAGAATCCTGGGTGAAGGCCACCTTATCGGCGTGCACACCTACAGCCATCCCAATATCGCCCTGGTCTCGGAAGAGCGTGCCCACCTGGAACTCAACGCCACCCAACGCCTTGTCGAAGCAATTACCGACCATTCCACCATTTTGTTTCGTCCCCCTTACAATGCCGACACCAACCCCCATGATGCGGAAGAGATTGTCCCCATAAAAATCGCCCAGGACATGGGGTATATCACCGAGACCGAAGATATCGATCCGCAGGATTGGGCGGAACCGGGGGTGCCGGCCATGCTCGAGACCGTCAAAAAAGGCCGTTTGGAAGGCGGCAATATTATTCTCCTCCATGACGCCGGCGGCGACCGAAGTCAGACGGTTGAGGCGCTGCCGCAAATCATCGAGTATCTGCGGGCCAGAGGAGATGCGATCCTGCCGCTTTCCGAGATGCTCGAGATTCCTTCGGAACAGCTGATGCCGGTGGTGCCGCAGCATCAGCAGCCCATTACCAGGATGATCAGCGAGAGCGGCTTCACGGTGATCCATGAGGTCACTAATTTTTTCTGGGCCTTTATGATTGTGGCCACCGGCCTGACTATTCTCAAAACCCTGGCGGTTTCCTGGCTGGCGATTCGCAGTCGCAAGGCCAGCGATGGACTGTTATTATCCGCTCCCGCCACCCTGGACGCCAGCCCGCCGGTGAGCGTCCTGATCGCTGCCTACAACGAGGAAAAAGTAATCCGCGAGACCCTGCTGGCGGTTTTGAAAACCCGGTACACCGGACCGCTTGAAGTGGTGGTGGTCGATGACGGATCTACGGACTGCACCGCCGAAATCGTCACTGCCATGATGGCGGAAGACAATCGAATCCGACTGATTCGACAAGTGAACTTAGGCAAAGCCATGGCTTTGCGAAACGGGATCCAAACCCTTCGTCATGAGCTGATGGTCAGCCTGGATGCCGACACCCAGTTCACCCCTGACACCATCGGCGAATTGGTTCGGCCGTTTGCCGATCCCACGGTCGGTGCGGTTTCCGGGCGGGCCCGGGTCGGCAATCCCAAGACCCTGTTTGCCCGCTTCCAATCGCTTGAATACACCTGCGGCTTTAATCTCGACCGCAGGGCGTATCACCAGTTGAACTGCATCACGGTCGTGCCGGGTGCGGTCAGCGCTTTCAAGCTGGGTGCGATCCGGGAAGCCGGCGGCATCAGTACGGAAACCCTGGCCGAAGACACCGATCTCACCCTGAGCCTGCACAAATGCGGCTACAAAATCTGTTATACCGCGCTGGCGGTGGCCTGGACCGAAGCCCCCGAGACCGTGGGGGCCTTTGCCAAACAGCGGTTTCGGTGGGCCTTCGGGACCCTGCAGTGCCTCTGGAAGCACAGGGAGCTGCTTTTCAATCCCAAATACCGGGCCCTGGGTTGGTTTAGTCTGCCGAGCGCCTGGTTTTTCAACATTTTGCTGGTAGCGACAGGTTCACTTATTGATTGCTTATTGCTCTTTTCTTTGCTGGTGAGTCCTGCCAACGGCATCCTGTACTTCTACTTTTTAATATTTCTATGTGCCGACCTCCTCCTGGCATGGGTGGCGTGCCGCATCGAAAAAGAGCCGTTGCGCCAGATCTGGCTGGTGCTGCCGATGCGGTTTATTTACCGTCCCGTGCTTAGCTTTGTGGTGACCAAGGCCATTTTCAAAGCCGTCAAAGGGGTGTGGGTGGGCTGGGGCAAGCTTGACCGCACCGCCTCGGTTACCTACAGAACGTAACTACACCTTGCCGTTTTGGACCGATACAATGATCGCTGATTTGACCCGCAAAATTCATACCCTAGTCACCCTGGCCGCGGCGCTTGTATTGCTTGGCCTCGGTTGCGCCGGTTGTAAAGAAATAGATACCAACGCCAAAAACAGCCAGGCCGGCAAAACCGAACAAATCGGGCCTGCTCAACTCCTGATGCCCGGCAATGGCGCTTATACCGGTGCCTATGTCGATTTTGGCGAAGGAGAAGACGACGTGACCTATGACGCACTCACCGACTTCGAACAACTGACCGGGAAGCATGTGGCCATGATCGCTTTCGGCAGTTTTTGGGGTGAACAATCCTTTCCCACCAAAACCGTGCGCATCATTT
>CAIMMA010000073.1 GCA_903842475.1 uncultured bacterium | reverse complement strand
AGTATGCGCTGCAACGGGAGCTGGGCGGCTGGGGGGTTCTGGTTGGCGCGGTCTATTCGATCGCGCTGACCAATGCCGATCTCCGTTCCTGGTTGACCCTCCCCAACGAATATCAATTCGCCGCCCTGCCGGTCCCCGCCAGCGGTCGCATCGAAGTCGGCTTTTCCGGCGGCCAACTCCGGGGACTGCCAATCTCCCCCGGCAAAACCACCATTATCTTTATCAAATGTGTCAATGCCTCGGCACCCCCACTGATTCAGACTTGCGAGTTCTGAAGAATAAAGGAAAGGTACATCCCATGAAGAAAACCATTATCGCCTCCGCCTCCCTGACGATGGCCACCCTCGCCTTCGCCGGCTGCCGCCACCACACCCTCCCGGTGCAGCAGACGACCAGCCCCGTGGTCGACGGCACCTCGATGACCACCCAGGCCCACGAGACGCGCGGCGTCCTGATCGGGCCCGTCATGTACATCCATGACGCCAACGGCATCCAGGCCCAGGCCCAACTGCACAACACCACCAAGGCCCGCGTCGTCATCAAGTACAAATTCGAATGGTTCGATGCCAATGGCCTGCTGCTGCCTTCGGCTGCCGAAGGCTGGCAGCTGGTCCAGGTCGAATCCCAGGAGAAGGGCAAGACAATCCAAGCCGTCTCTCCCAACCCCAATGCAAAAAAAGCCGTTCTCAAAACCATGTAATATCCGAATTTTCCAGAAGGAATCCTCCATGAAAACACTCTCCCATCTCACCGCCTCCCTCGTCATCGGTAGCTTTGCCGCTCTTTTCGTCGGCTGCGCCCCCAACAAAGTGATCGATCCGACCACAGAGCAAGGGATCACCTCTGTCGACCAGGTCGATATCCAGGATTTCTCGCGCGCCGCCAATGACATGGCCACCGATCTGCTGAAATCGCCGATCCTGGCCAAATATGGGCCGGATCGCCAGGCGGTCCTGGCGATCAGCCTGATTGAGAACCGGACCTCGGCCCAGCTCGATACCGACCTGCTGGTCAAGCGAATCCGCATGGCCCTGATCAACAGCGGCAAGTTCACCACCTCCACCGTCGTCGCCGCCGGCGCCGCCGAGGATCCGCTGGTCCGCGAGAACCGCAATCTCCGCAAGGATGATGAATTTGATCAATCCACCATCGCCGCCAAGGGAACGCTGAAGGCTCCCGACTTCACCCTCTCCGGCAAGATCATCGACATTCGGGTCCGCGATGGCCACCTGCGGCAGGCATCCTATGACTTCCAGCTCAGCCTGACCGACAAGAACAGCGGTACCACCGTCTGGGAAGGTCTCAAGACGATCACCAAGCAAGGCCGGCACAACGCCGTCAGCTGGTAAGCCCGCCCTTTCATTCAAACGCCGGCAACCGCCCTGGGTTGCCGGCGTTTTTTTGCATTTTTTTTTGGGGGGGGGAGTGGACGATGGGAGACGGATAGTCGAGAGCCGTCGACATCCATCGATGGCCTTCGACGGCTCTCGACTTTTTGTTTTTTCACATCCCCTGCAGGCAATGACCGGAAAAAGAGACACTTTTCGGCGAATCGGCAAACTATCGCCCAGTTTTTTATCGTGTCTATTATTGCGAGCCGTTTTAGGCTATAGCCTACAGCCTAAACACCTACAGCCTTCTCTCACCACAAGGAGTCCATACATGTTCAAAACGATCAAAACCTGGATGCTGGCGGCGGTGGCTACAGCCTTT
>CAIMMA010000072.1 GCA_903842475.1 uncultured bacterium | reverse complement strand
TTTCCGCTACTTGCTAGACAAACGAGCCTCGATTTCGAGCCTGCTGCCTCCACCAGCGGCGGCAGTTACCGGCTAACTGCCGTTTTTAGGTTAACAGTATTGGATTTATCGGCGCAGGTCGCGTTACTCACATCATGTTGGGCGGTTGGCAAAAGGCCGGTTCGGTTTTGCCTGCCGTGTATGTCTTTGATACCTCTTCGGAGGCCATCGTCGCGCTCCAGGCCGCGTTCCCACAGGTTCATGCAGCCTCGCTCGAAGAGATTGCCTCGCAAGCGCTGGTTTTCATCGGCCTGCACCCCCCGGTCATGAACGAAACACTGGCGAAGATTGCACCGCATCTGCGCGCCGATACCGTGCTGGTGTCGTTAGCGCCGAAACTTCGCCTGCCTACCCTGCAGGCTCAACTCGGCGGATTTGCCCGCCTGGCGCGTCTGAACCCGAACGCCACCAGCATCATTGCGCGAGGCTTCAATCCGATCGCTTTTGCAGAAGGATTGCCTGAAGAGGCCCGCGCCGCCATACTCTCAATGCTGAAGCCGCTGGGGCCGGCGCCCGTCGTGAGTGACGAACTGATTGAAACTTGTGCGGTAATAAGCGCTATGGGGCCTACCTACTTTTGGTTCCAGTTCGATACCCTGCGCGAGTTGGCTGAAGGATTTGGCATGTCTCCAGAATTCGCACGTGAAGCCCTGCGTAATATGTTGCACGGCGCGATCGATACACTATTTGCCAGCGAATTGTCGCCTCAGCGAGTGATGGATCTGGTACCGGTGCGTCCGCTGGCGGCCGAGGAAGATTCGATCCGCGCCATGCTGCGTGAACGCGTCGGCGGCATCCACACGAAGCTCAACAGCTGATACGTATGACCATGCCAGGCAAATCCTCGGGCAGCCCAAACCCGCGGACCAGTGAAAGGAAGGTGACTGTTCTGTTACTCATAGCTTTCTTTCTCAAAGATAAACCGAGTCAACCCTGTCAATGAATATGATCTTGGGATGGAGCAGGTACCAGGGGGTTGACAGGTTGGAAGTAATAAATCAGGGGGCTAGGCCAATCCAACAAGCCTGATCCCCCTTTCATTCTGAGTTCAGTATCGATTAGCCAGACACTCTCAAACTTAATCACCCCAGGTAGTTTACTTTCGCCGGGCCGCGTTTGGCGACGCGATGATATTCGACCGCCGGCTTGCCAAAAAGCATGGCGTAGCCAATTGTATGGTCGGATGGTATGCCGAGCTGCTCCACAAGGTCCGGGCAGACAGCAAGCGCCATCATGAACAGACCGTCCCAGAGTGTGCCGAGTCCATGCGACGCAGCAGCCAGTTCGAATGTGGCCAAAGCAATATGGGTGTCTTGGACAGGGCAAGGTACATTTTTCGGAGCGCTGGTCAAAAGCAGGTGTGGTGCCCCTTTGAGGATAATATCACGTCTTTCGGTCTTCCAAACTTCGACCACCAAAGCAAGATATTGCCCCAGAAAGCCTTCGGGCAGATTTCCTGCCGCCTCGACAGATGCAAGGCGCGCCATCATCTCTTTACTCAATTTCTCCATGAAAGCTTTATCACGAACAATAGTGAAAAGCACTTCACTGGCATTGACGCCGGTAGGGGCATGGCAAGCCGTCTGCAAAAGTTCGTCGATTAATTCGGGCGTGAGGTTCTCATCCTTGTAGCGCCTTACGGACCTGCGCCACCTGATCAGATTCGATACCTTTTCGGCATGGGGCAGTTGACCAGCTAACGAAACCTCACCATAAGGATGATTGCCTAGGATGGATAGAGCCCCTGTGGGGCAGACAGCGTAACAGTGCAGACACTTAAAGCATCCCTGCTCATTGGTAATCTCTGGGGTATCGTTCATGGCGATAATCCCAGCGGGACAATCAGTGGCGCATTCGCCACAACGAATACAAAGGGTTTCATCAATCTTAAACTGAATCATTTGCATTCTCCAATTTGAATATCATTAGGATTGGTTAATCGAACAGAGCGGTTAAATATGGGAGACATCAAGCCAATGTGCCGAATAGGGATATTCGTTATCCTTGTTCTCCTAGCTCCTTCTTCTTTTGCACAGCGCTCAGACCTTGCCAATCTTCTAAATCTTGGTCAGGTTTTTCGGCCCGAAATCGAGCGTAAAGCTCAATCCCCCGTTTGTCCTCCAAAATCTCCACGTGGATTCCTTTTTCATGCAATAACAGTTCATTACCACTTGCATTCGTTACATCCCCCACGACTACGCGGCTAAAGCCTCTCATGTAAATCAATGTTGCGCAGATATCACAAGGACTTAAGCTAGTAAAAATGGTTGAATTGCCAAAGTCTATCCGTCCAGCATCTCGCATAGCGGAAGTTTCACCGTGGTTGTAAGGATGGTTTTCTTGAACGAGAGTGTTGTGCCCTTTTCCTATGATTTGTCTTGTCCGATTATCAACTATCACCGCACCAATCGGACAGCCTCCTTCATTATAACTTTTTTCTGCGAGAAGCGCTGCGACACGCATAAAATCAGCATCTGTTAACCCTTCCACAAAATCATTGTCCATTAAAACGGGTAGGCTTTTGGTCGGCATATGGGCTATTGTTCTTAATACTTCTTCATTTTTATCTGTCAGCTTATTCAAGAGGCTCTTCATTGGCATCCTTAGAAAATTTCTCTCATGTTAATTAAGGTATAAGCAAGCTATTCATGCTGGCCTGTTGAGCGAAAGACAGCCAAGCGTGACACCTCAAACGCATTCCATGGCCTTCCATGTGTCCTGCTAATCGATTCAAACGTAAATCTTGCGACTCGCTCCTAATCTTCACTTAACCATGCCGGGTTCGATCCATATTTCCTTTCAACATACCCACGGATTTAAAAGGGGGTCGATTCAGGAAAGGGAAAATAAAGCACGGCAAGGTGAAATTATAATTGAAAATTCAAACTTTTATCTACAGGAATTTTTCGTAAACGTACAATTTTTTCCAAATCCTGAATCGACCTCTTGTTGGAAGGAACAGCTAGGTACATAAGGACCGGGGAAGAATTCGACATGATGAAGGAGAAATTCTCCTTCTTGACTCGGGTTCTCGAAATTACTGTCACGTCAGTAAAGCAAACCCTATAGCACTTTTTGTAGCCTTTTTTGTTGAATATTATTCCAGGCGAATACATAATGCCAGATTAGGTTAGGGGGAGAATTGATTTAATCCATTCTTAATGGAGAAAAAAAGTATGAAAACCCTCATGGTCGTAATCGCTTCTTTATTTTTTAGTATCAATGTTTTTGCGGCAGATGACGCAACAAACAGAGCAAATTTTGAGAAAGAATGTGCTGTTATGATTGCCCCTGGTGGCCCCTGCGGTGACGTTGTAGCTGGCGGTGGAGGAAGAAGAGGGTGCGTCAGTAAACCTGAAAATTTCGAGAAGGCCTCTCCCGGTTGCAAAGCAGTAATTGAAGAATGGCGGGGAATGCAGAAGAAATAATTTTTCAACTCATTAAACTTGATCAGCCTTACCCCTTTACCTGAGTGCGCAGGCAAAGGGGTTTTTATTTTGAGTGTAATCAACAGAGTATGCTACCAGCTGTTTGCGGATATTTTCATAGGCGATTTCCATCTCTTTAATGTACCGTCTGATCAGCATGTTGTACGAAAGGACCTCGCTCATCGTGACCACCAACCTGAACTTCGGCGACTGGTCACAAGTGTTCGGCGATGCCAAAATGACCACCGCCCTGCTGGATCGCTTGACCCACCATTGCGATATCATTGAAACCGGGACAACGAGAGCTACCGCTTAAAAAACAGAGAATAAAGTCCTGGGGTGGCACCCGCCCAAGCGTTTTTCTTCCGCTCCGACGAGCGACACCTTGGCCCATTCTCGCTCCAGAAAAAAGCTTGAGCTACCTTGGTTGCCGGGCGCGCAGGCCGGAGAGGGAGGGAGAACACTTTTCTACAATTTCAAGGGGGCAATTTTGGACGCTGAAATGGGGTCATTTTTCAAAGCTGATTGACACGCCAGTCTATCTCACTGTTTTCTAATAGTTTTTACCAAAACAGCCCATTAGAGCCTGAAAAGCCTGAGTTTGAACTGCCCGATTGGCACATCTTGCCACCTACCCTTTTCGGAATTTTTACCCAGACGATTGTTTAGAAATTGTAGATCTAAAAAAGGGTAACCCGACAGATTGGAAGGCATAGTCCAGAACCGGGCGAACAACTCCAGCACTTTTTCAGCTATTTTTCACTCAGCAATTCGAGAGTTACTAGCACATCAACGTCCTTCCCGACTGCACCCATTTTGTAATATTTACCGTCGCCGACTTTGTAGGTCAGGCGATCGAGGGTCAACCTGCCGTTGAATCCCGCCACCTCCATTCCTTTTAATAAGGGGTGATCCTTCGTCCCACCATATGCAAGAGGAAGAACCAACTCAAAAGTGCTGTCTTTTATTGTCAGCTTGCCGTTGACGTTATAGATATTTTCGTCTGCTTTGGTGATACTGGTGCTGGTAAACGTTATAAGTGGATATTTGGCAGCATCAAGAAAGTCATCTGACAGTAAATGCTTATCGCGCTTGCTTATGCCAGTGTCAACACTGTTCACTTTGATCTCAAAGGAAATTTTACTGTCTTTGAGGTTGTTGGGATTAAAGAGGAAAGTTCCCTTATAATCAGTGAATCGTCCATGAACCTTGGCGTAGATATGATCGACACTGAAATAGAAGTTTGTGTGATCTTTGTCAATTTCCCAAGAACGAACACCCGCATGCAGCGGTAAGGCAACGAATTGGAAAAGAATAATGGCAACGATGTAAAACAGCATTCTATTTTTCATAAGTACCTCATAAAGATGGGTAGTATAACCTTCGACCTTCTCGATCTGAGCTGGTCCTCAATTCCTATGCTTCGGAAGTATGGTAAAATGTTAAATATTCATTGAAGAAAGACAAGCCCTCCAAGAGACGAATTACTCAGGGGCTCACAACATTATCCAGTGCAATGGTTGGGTATCTCACGGGGGAATGTTGCCGGTGGATTCGGGAGTGGGGCAAACACGTAATCAACGAAAATGCCTTGGATACGCTACGGGCTGCACAGCATGCGGTCAGGTTGCGCGGCACAGTCTAGCCTTCCAACGGCTGAAATTGAGGGACTCTTTCATGAAGAGCGGCGGGGCAAGACAGGCATCTTGTGATCAGAGTTCATGTATTTTCAATAGACAAGAAAAATGGACCCCAACGAGATGCACATTATTGCCCCATAGGGTAAAAATTGGATGCTGATCAGCCGCATGGCCAAAATCCAATTCATGACTATTTTTTACCCGTGTTATAAGGCAAAACAGAAAAATAAGTCTTGGTCAGAAAATACATTCTTAACGAGGCGAGAAGATGAGTCATGCAATCAAAATCCACAAAACCGGCGGTGCCGACGCCCTCACATGGGAAGAATATGATCCAGGATTGCCAGGGGCCGGTGAGGTAAGAATAGTTCACGAGGCAGTTGGTCTTAATTTTATTGATGTCTATCACAGGACAGGATTATACCCTTTGCCTGTTCTTCCCGCTGTCTTAGGGCTCGAGGGGGCCGGAATCGTTGAGATGGTCGGTGAAGGTGTCACCGATCTGGCTAAAGGTGACAGGGTCGCCTATGCGGGGAGCGTTCCTGGAGCCTACTCCGAGTCACGCTGCATTGCTGCGGACCGATTAGTCAAACTTCCCGAGGGCATCTCTACCCATGATGCAGCTGGGATTATGCTCCAAGGAATGACTGCACGTTATCTGCTGAAGGGTTGCTATTCTGTTCAAGCCGAAAGCATCATTCTCGTTCATGCGGCTTCTGGCGGAGTCGGTTCTATCCTATGTCAATGGGCCAAGCATGTTGGTGCGACAATAATCGGTACTGTTGGCAGCAAGGAAAAAGCCACAATAGCTAGGGAGAATGGCTGTACTTACACAGTTTTGTATCAGGAAGAAGATTTTGTTGCTGCAGTGCAAGAAATCACCAAAAGACGAGGTGTTGATGTCGTCTATGATTCCGTTGGGCAAGCGACCTTCATGAAATCCCTCGACTGTCTCCGTCCTATGGGGACCATGGTCTCCTTTGGTCAATCATCCGGCCCCGTTGAGCCAATCAATGTTGGTTTATTGGGTGCAAAGGGCTCTCTTTTTCTTACCAGACCCAGCCTCATGCACTATACCGCTGCAAGAAATGACCTGATCGCTCATGCCAAGGATCTTTTTGATGTGGTAATGTCAGGTGCTGTCAGAATGAATATTCTCCAGGAATATGCCTTGAAAAACGCTGCTCAGGCTCACAGGGATCTGGAAGGTAGGAAAACTTCTGGAAGCACTATTTTGCTACCATAAATTTTCCTCCGGTAACGTAAGTGTGCCGCCAGCAAATATTCGACTGATAATTTTTTATTTTATACTAACATGTTAAGTCGAGCTGCGGGCAGGAGGTCACGACTGACAGGAGGGATATTGACTCCTAACGGCGTGCGGCGTGACCTGCACGGCGGTAAGCTGCCGCATTAGTATCTACGCCGGGGCAAGCCCCTCTTTCCGATAAGAAATATCTGCCTGACGCCTGCAAGGACTTTGTGCTTTTCTGATTTTGGCGTTCTCAACAACACCTCTCATTTTGTTTCTTATCATTGAAATACCTTTGCAGGTTTTCCGGCAATTCTTCAAGGGGCGATGGAATTACCGGGGGCATGTCAATGTTCAGCATGACACTCATAATCGACTCAATCAACAAAGGAAGTGGAGCGGCAGAGTAAACCTTTCCACGGTAATGCCACTCGCGGCAATTAACGACGGTATTGTTATTGGTTAAGTCCCCGCAAGACTCGCATTTCGATTCCTGAATGTCCTGAGCGACATCCCTGCCTACCTTTCCGTGGCTGCCAGTTTCAAGGCCAAGCCAAGAAAGACAGTACCTGCGACCTTGTTCAAGATAACCTGGGTGCGAATTGATCGATTGAGCAATTGCCCAATAGTACCCCAAAGCAGGAGGATCTGCATTGAATGTCTTCCTTAATAATTAATCGAACTGGCGGCCACTGTCAGTGGTGTTTCGGGGGGATCAGGGGCTTTATCTTGTCCCGCAGAAGCTCTTCCTGTTTGAGACTCTCCTCGGCTTCTTTTTTACTTCGGAACACGCTCAAGAAACCTCATCATTTCTGTCAGCACCGGGGTCTGACCTTGATCCTGCAAATGCAGAAGATGACCGACACCGCTGATCCGGGCGTAGCTCACGTTGTTGAAATTCTGTTGAATCCAGGAAATTTCCTCATCCGTCATCACCGCACCCAGCTTTGTCTCTCCCCGAATGAACATCACGGGACACCTGATCATTGCTAGCAGCTGTTTATAGTCATAACCATTGGTAAAACCGTCAAAATCGTACAGCAGTGCATCGAAATACGTAGGATCAAGCTGCCACAGGCATCTGGCGAAAAACAACAGCCATTGACTGGTAACCCCTGGATAATCCTTGAAACTGTTTGCCAATGCCAACGATAGTTCCTGTTCCGACTGGGCTGATCTCTTCAACTCTAACCAGAGGCCAAACATCTCCCGGCTTGAATCAATGAATCTCTTGTAGTTCTCCAGACCCAGAGCTGGATCCTCGATGACGAGGGCTTTCACCTTTTCCGGGCAACGCGCTGCCACCATGATCGCGACCACACCACCGATGGAGTGCCCTATCAGAACGGCCGGCTCCTTCAATTGTCGGACAAACGCTACGGTGTCTTCGGTAAAATCCTCCAGCCGGTAGCGCCCGGATACCCAGCCTGATCTGCCGTTTCCGCGTAAGTCCAGCGCGTAGGGATGCCATCTCTGGGACAGGGATGGCATGAGCGAAAGGTATTCCTGCCAGATCCAGGCGCCTCCGTGCAACATAACCAGCGGTTCTCTGGATGCATTGCCATAATCGAGGTAATTTATTTTCTGATTACCATCGAACTTCAGCCAGTTTCAAAAGGCGTTGGGGGACAGGTTGAGTTCTCAGAGCAACATAAACGAGCCTGTCAACCATGGTGTGCATTTGAAATCGACGGTTAAAACGATAGCAAAACTCCG
>CAIMMA010000071.1 GCA_903842475.1 uncultured bacterium | reverse complement strand
TGCGCGACTATCTGCACACCCTCGGCGTGGCGGCCGATGAAGCCGCCACCAGGACAGAAGGTCGTACCCTGCTGGATAAGGCATCTTCTTCTCAGGTACCCTTTGATCTGATTTTTCTAGCCGGGGACGACACGACCATGGCTTACTCCGAATTACCCAATTTCCTCGGGGAATATCCATCACACCTGGCCAAGCCCACACTAGTGTTCCTGGCGCCCCTGCAGCACCGCAGCACCTTCGAGGAAACCGAGCAGAACGGCATGTTTGCCACCCTGCACAAGCCGGTCAGTCTCCATGCCCTCGCCGAACTGCTGCGTGGCATCGCCAACAAACCGGGTGGGCAACCGCAACAGCAGGGCACAGAAACTGCCGCCCAGAAAACGGAGTGGCAGTTTGCCGGCGGTCGGGTGCTGCTGGTGGAGGATAACGAATTCAACCAGCTGGTCGCCGTCGGTATTCTTGAAGGTGCCGGCCTGGAGGTGCTGCTTGCCGGCAACGGTGAGGAAGCCGTGAAGCTGGCGATTGCGGAACAGGTGGACATCATCCTCATGGACATCCAGATGCCGGTTATGGACGGCATCGAGGCGACCCGGCGCATCCGGCAGTTGCCCGGCTACGAGAAACTGCCGATCATCGCCATGACGGCCTACGCCTCCGAGGAAGAGCAGGCATGGGTGTTGGCCGCCGGCATGGATGTCCATGTGGCCAAACCCATCGATCTGCAGCAACTGTTCACGACTATAAGCCGATGGCTGTCGCCGAAAAGTGCCCACGGCACATTGAGCCGACATGCCGAGGGCATGCTGGCATCCAATGCTGCCGACACGGCCAGCGGAGCGCAACCAACAGTCGCTCCTGTCGTCATGGATGCTGTTGCCGTCCTACAGGAATTCGAGTTGCTGCTTTCCGCCCTCCGCTCCTGTAAACCCAAACTCTGCACTGCCTCCCTGAACCGATTGCGCCAGATGGAGCTGCCTGAGTTTGTGCTGGCTGCCATCGGCAAAATAGACGGACTCATCAATCACTATGCATTTGCCCAGGCGCAGGATGTTGCGGAATCTGTGCGTACTGCAGTGATCACCATGCCGGAGGGCCAATGACCAACCTGCCGATGTACACCATCCTGGCGGTGGACGACACCAAGTATAATTTGGATCTGCTGGTCGACACCCTGGGCGATCAATACGATCTCTCCGTTGCCATGAACGGAACAACCGCTCTGCAACTGGTGACAGAAACACCGCCCGATCTGATCCTGCTCGACATCATGATGCCGGGGATGGATGGGTTCGAGGTGCTGCGTCGGCTGAGGGCCAATGCAATCACCCGGGAGATTCCGGTTATCCTCCTGACGGCACTCTCTGAAATGAGCCACAAGGCCAAGGGATTTGAGCTGGGCGCGGTGGATTACATCACCAAGCCGTTTCAGATCGAGGAAGTGATGGCCAGGGTCAACACCCACCTCAAGCTGCGTCAGGCCCAGAATTCGCTCAAACAGTTCAACAGTAGGCTGCAGGAGATGGTGGCCCAGCAGGTCAAGGAGATCGCCCAGTCCCAACAGGCGATGATCTTCGCCCTGGCCAAGCTCAGTCACACCCGGGATGACGACACCGGCTTGCATCTCGACCGGGTTCAGCACCTTTGCAAGATACTTTCCATGGGACTTGCCGAAAATAGCCCGTTCAGTGCCGAGGTGACGCCGGAATTCATTGATACCATCTACCACGTCAGTCCTTTGCATGATGTGGGCAAGGTGGGGATCGTCGATTCGATTTTGCTCAAACCGGGCAAACTGAGCGACGAGGAATTCCTGATCATGAAAACCCACAACACCATAGGCGCCACGACGCTGGAGTCGGTGCATAAGCAGTATCCTCACAACGCCTTCATTGAAATGGGCATCGAAATTGCCAGGCATCATCATGAAAAATGGAACGGCTGCGGGTATCCCGATCGACTTGCCGGAGAGGCCATCCCGTTGAGTGCCCGGGTCATGGCGCTGGTGGACGTGTACGACGCCCTGCGGGCCCGCAGGCCGTACAAGGAGCCCTTCACCCATGAACGGGCGCTGACGATTATCCGTGAAGAGAGCGGGCGAAGTTTCGATCCACGCATTGTTCAAGCGTTCTGGGCGGTGCAGGAACAGTTCGATGCGGTGTGCGAGCGCCTTGCGGATCGCTCCTGGTCGACACCATCCTAAAGACGGCGGTTGCCAGTGCGCGTTACTGTCGGCGGGGGTGGTCAGGCTTCTGATCGGGGGTCGTTTATCCAGCAGGAGTCCTGATGTTGTCAATCTGTGCTACGGTTCCTCTCGGTTATTTTGCTGGCGGGAGAGTCGTATCGTCTCCCGGAAAATATTTCATCCATCCCCCCTTTCCACGGTGATGCCGCCAGGCAGCTCAACCATCCGGTTGACGATGGCCTTACGGAGACGCGGCCCCGCCATGGCCTGAGGGCCGGGACTTGTTGACCGCGGAAGAGCCGGTCAACAATGCGGTTTGGCGAGACCTGATCGATTATCAGGCCGGTGTCGGCAATGGTGAGGATGTTCCTCTTTCGTTACGGCCTTTACGAGCAGACCTCGGATTTCGCTTCCCTTATAGAGCCCAATCGAATGGGGCGGTTCAGTGCAGCTTTGCTCAAGTATCGTGGCACCGTCGCCGACAGTCTCGCACCCCACTACCCCATTTTCGGGAGCGCCGGATCACCTGCACTTTTTTCTTAACGACGCGTTTTTATCAGCCACCGGGTACGAAAAACACCAGGTTGTCGGTAAGCATTGTCCGTGATGCCATCCAACGATGGGCGGTACGATCACATTAACCAGCACTGGCGGTTTAGGCACAACTTTCGAGGTTATGCTTCCCTGGGAAAAGGTGGAAATCTAAAGACAGAAAGCTGACGTTCTTCAAGCCTTTCCTTGCTGAGAGCATCAACTGTTTCAACAGCTCCAATGGACCGAAAAGCAAAAGACTTTTCGCATTAAAATTATAATATTTCAGTGAGTTGATCACGTTCGCAGGCCAACGGAACCAAGTCCGAAACTTGAGTGGAAATACTATCGTGGCAGAATAGTTGACAGCTAATAAAAGATCGCTTGATTATTGCCCTGGCACCATGTAACATTTGCGATTTCGGATAAACTTTTTTCAGTTTAATTCTGGCGTCCTGTGCTGTGCCTTGCCAGTCTATTTTTTTAATGCTGCTGTTGCGGTCTCGTTCCCATGCCGCAATTTCTGTCCGCATGGTTTCCATATCGGCGCTTCGACGGTTGAGGCATTGACCGTTCAGTACACTGAGTTCAATCTCCGCCATGTTGAGCCAATTGCCGTGTTTGGGGGTAGAGTGAATATCCAGCCTTTTCGCCAAGCGCCTGGCTTCACAGGGCTCGAAGATTTCGTAGAGCGAGGCGATGTTATGCGTATTCAGGCTGTCCATGCCCAAGCGGACTTTACTGGCATCAGGGTAGCGCTCGTCAAGCATTTGCTTGATCTGTCAGGCCCAATCCCTCCGGGTGCGGCGTTCAGTTACCGCGACAGGACGTCGGCCGGCCAAGGGCTCCGCTTCCACAAAAATTTCAGCCCCCCCATTTCGGACATACTCATCTTCTATCCGTTTTGGCTGTCCCGATTCGCAGGGGAGAGGTTCAACAACTTCGCCAATCAGCTGTTTACTGGATTCGTCCATGCATACCACCAGATACGCGGGGTCAGAGGGAAGCGGGGAGCCCTCCAGTACATCTTCCATGGCCGCTA
>CAIMMA010000070.1 GCA_903842475.1 uncultured bacterium | reverse complement strand
CGGTTTCCGCCTCATAGCCGCGGAGCGATATTTTGCAGAAGCAGATGATCTCGGCGTTCTTGTCCGCCGGCAGCTCGGCCAGTCGTGAACGCAGGGCGCCCAAGGGGATGAGGTGTTCGCCGATACCGAGATGCAGCTCCTCATATTCGGCCGGGCTGCGGCCATCGAGGAAGAAGGGCCGGTCGCCGCGCTGGATTTTTTCCCAGACCTCGGTGACCGAGATCCCGGTCATCCGGCCCTTGAGCTTATTTTGCATGATATGGGCGGCGGTGATGAAATGATCAATGGCCAGGGAAAAAGGCGGGGCATAGGGCAGATCGGCATTGACCAGATCCTCGACGGACAGCTTGCCCAGCATGGCCATGGTCGCGGTGGCGATCTGCTTGCTGACGTCACCCGGGCCGACGCACTGGTAGCCGAGCAACCGCTGGTCCTTGGTGCTGACCAGCATCTTCGAGACCAGCAGGTCAGCGCCCATGAATCCCGGTTTGTCGGGACTGGCATTGACGGCGCTCTGGTAGTCGGTCTGGCCCATCCGCTCGGCGGCCTTGAGCGAAAGTCCGGTGGAACCGGCGGCGAAATCAAAAATCTTGCAGATGCCGGTATGGTAGGTGCCGGGAAAGGTGACGCAGTTGCCCTTGATCGCGTTTTCTCCGGCGACCCGGCCTTCGAGGTTGGCCATGTCGCCCATGGGCGCAAAGACCGGCTCCCCGCTGATTCGGCTGGGAATCTCGACACAGTCGCCGGCTGCATAGATATCCGGGTCCGAGGTCTGCATGTATTGGTTGACCGCAATCCCACCGAATTTGCCGGTGGCCAGGCCGGCGGCAGTGGCGAGTCCGCTGTTGGGGCGAACGCCGATCGCCATGACCGCCAGTTCGCAGTCGATCACCGTGTCGTCTGCGAGTTTAACCGCGGCAAGTTTGCCGTTCTTGCCGATGAATTCCTTGACGCCCTTGCTGGTGAAGATTTCCACCCCTTTGGCGCGCATGTGGTTTTCAACCAACTTCGCCAGGTCCCAGTCAAGGAAGGTCAGCACCTGGTCAAGCGCCTCTACCACCGTGACCTTGATACCGGAGAGCACCAGGGCTTCGCAGGTTTCGACCCCGATCAGGCCGCCGCCGATCACCACCGCCCGGTGGGTCTTTTTTTCATCGCAGATCCGGCGCAGGTAATCGGTATCGGCCATGGTCAGGAGGTTGGTGATGCCGTCCAGGTCGATGCCGGGGATGGGCGGCCTGTTGGGCCGCGCCCCGGTGCTGATGATCAGCTTGTCGTAACCGAGGGTCAGTTCATTGCCGGTCGTAAGCTCGCGGCAGACCACCTTTTTGTGTTGGCGATCAATGGCCACCACCTCGGTTTCCACCAAGGCCTTGATGGCCTTAGCCTTGTCGAAGAAGACCGGGTCGCGGACAATCCCCGCCGGGGTGCAGAGCAGCTGGTTGCGGTCATTGAACAGACCGCCGACATAATAGGGATAACCGCATGAGGCCATGGAGAGATCAGGCGATTTCTGGATAAGGGTAATCTCGGCAAATTCATCAAGCCGTCTGGCCTTGGCGGCTGCCTTGGCGCCCGCTGCCGAACCCCCGATGACAATAATTTTTTTTGGTTCCACGAACGATCTCCTTTCAGTTATTTATGGGTGGCAATTTCAGGTAAAGAACCAAGTGGGAGCCCTGCGTTGCATCGCAATCGGTGGCTTGCTCACAAGGGATGCTACAATCGATGGGGTAGGGTAGAAACGGTCACCGGATTGGGTGATTAATCCTGCTGCACCTGTTTGACCATGTAAGCATTGACCGCTTCTTGCATTGTTTTCACGGCCAGAAAAGCGCAATGTTCTTCTTCCTTGGGAAAGGTGCCGATCGCCTTCAACACGTCTTCTCCGGTGAGGTCAAACAGTTCCTCGGGATTTTTACCTATGGCCAGTTCGGCGGCAAAGGAACCGCAGAGTCTGCTGGAAAAACAACCATCGGTGAGCGATGACGCCTTGCAGACCCGGTTCTTATCAAAGCAGAGAAAAATTTCCATGGTATCTCCGCATTTTCCGGTGATTCTCCCATGGGTGTCCGCGTCATCGAGTCTGCCGGTGAATCGGGGATTCCGCCAACGGTGCAATCCATTCTCACCATAGAGCTGTTTAGCTTCGAGAAAAATTTTTTCCTGAATTCCATCCATCAGGTCTTCGAATTGCAGGTCATTCATGGTTCTTTCCAGTTTTAAAACGATTGATTTGCATTCAGAGTCTGCCCCCGCAGAGGCACCCCCTAATAGAAAGACAGGCCACATGCGCGGCCTGTCTTTTCAAGGTTCCTATCGATTGTTTGCAGCAGGGCAGTCTTACCAGTGCGCCTCTTTGTTGGCAGCGGCGGCATAGGTCACCTGGCCTTCTTTAAAGATTTTGATCGCATCCCGAACTGTACCAGTGATGCTGTCGACCACTTTGACTCCGGCGGCATCCAACGTTTCGAAAGCCTTGGGGCCGCAATAGCCGGTCATCAGCACGGTCGCGCCTTTGTCACTGACCATGGTGGCCGCCTGGATGCCGGCGCCTTTGAAGGCATTGGCATTGTTACTGTTATCGACCACTTCAACAGCCCAGGTGTCGGTATCGACAATCAGAATGTACGGCGCCCGGCCGAATCGGGGGTCGACTTCACTGCTGAGTAGGGTTCCTTTTGCTGTTACTGCTACTTTCATGGGGCTCCTTTGCTGGTGCAATCAGTGACCGCCGCCACCGCCGCAGACCTGATTATCGGTGATTTTCTGGAGATTGCCGGCCACGAAATCCTCGACCACCGGCCGAATCTCGGCCCGTTCGCCATCATGATAGACTTCGATACCGACCTGCTTGAATCCCATCAGGGGCCGCATGCCGATGCCGCCGACCACCAGGGCGTTGACCCCGGCCTCGGCCAGCAGATTCACCGGCACCATGCAGCCGCCCTGGACATGTTCCTTGTTGGCCAGGATGGAAATTTGCTTGATCTGGCCGTCCTCGACATCAAAGCAGGTGAACACATCGCAATGCCCGAAATGTCCGGCCCTCATGCCGTCGATACCGCCGTTGCCCTCGGAAGGGATTGCTACTCGTACCATGGTCATACTCTTGTTTCTCCGTAATTATTGAATGGTTGCTTTGAAGTCCACGATCCCGAGGGGATGCATGGCAGGTGAGTTGAGGATTTGGGCCCAGATATCGCGGACCTGCTGCCAGGTTGCGGTCTCCTCGCCGTGCTCGAACAGGGTTTTGCCTGCGACCATCGATCGGGTGAAGGCGGGGTCAAACGAGACCCGACCCAGCACGGCGACAGTATGCTGACGCGCCAGCTGCTCAATGGCCTCGGTCATTTCAAGGTTGAGATCAAACTTGTTGACGCAGACCATGCCCGGAACTTTGAAATGGGCGGCCAACTGCACCACCCGTTCCATGTCGTGGATACCGGAGACCGTGGGCTCGACCACGATTACCAGGGCCGTGGCCCCGCCGATGGAAGCGATCACCGGGCAGCCGATGCCCGGAGGGCCGTCGGTGATGATCAGATCGGCACCCCGTTGCTCCGCCAGTTGCCGGGCTTCCTTGCGCACCAGGCTGACCAGTTTGCCGGAATTTTCCTCGGCAATGCCCAGGCGGGCGTGGACCATGGGCCCGAAACGGGTCTCCGAATGATACCATTGGCCGCAGCACTGCACCGGAAAATCGATGGCAGTTGCCGGACAGAAATCAACGCAGACACCGCAACCCTCGCACCGGAGCGGTTCGACCTGAAACAGTTCGGTGATGGCGCCGAACCGGCAGAGGTCGATACAAGTGCCGCAGCCGGTGCAAAGGTCGGGTTTGATCACGGCTTTGCAGCCGCCCATGAAATCGGTTTGCTGCCGGACCTCGGGCTGCATCAGCAGATGGAGGTCGGCCGCGTCGACATCGGCGTCGCAGAGGACGCTGTTTTTCGCCAGCGCGGCAAAGGCTGCGGTCAGGCTGGTCTTGCCGGTGCCGCCCTTGCCGCTGATAATCACTATTTCGCGCATG
>CAIMMA010000069.1 GCA_903842475.1 uncultured bacterium | reverse complement strand
GAGATGATCTCCTGGCTGGCCCACGAAATCACCGGTTCGATGGACATCACCTACCAGGGTGTCCCGGTCAACCTGGCCCCGCCCTGGCAACGATACACCATGGAAGAGGCCCTGGAGCGGATCGCGGGCATCGACCCGGCCATCCTCAAGGACGACGCCGCAATCATGGCGCTGGCCAAAGCCAAAGGGATCGAGCTGCAGCCAGAGGCCGGGCCGGGCAAGGCCAAGACCGAGCTGTTTGAACTCCTGGTCGAGGAACGGCTGATCGACCCGACCTTCATCACCAGCTACCCCACCGAGGTCTCGCCGCTGGCCCGGCGCAACGAGGACGACCCGTCGGTCACCGACCGCTTCGAGCTGTTCATCACCGGCCGGGAAATCGCCAACGCCTTTTCCGAGCTCAACGATCCCATCGATCAGCTGCAGCGCTTTCAGAAACAGATCAACGAGCGCGGCGACGACGACGAGGTCCACCCGGTCCTGGATCGCGACTATGTGCGCGCCCTGGAATACGGCATGCCGTCGGCGGCCGGCGAGGGGATCGGCATCGACCGACTGGTCATGCTGCTCACCGATGCCCCCTCGATCCGCGACGTCATCCTCTTTCCGCAGCTCAAACCGGAAACCGGCGAGTAAGCAACGCCCATGGCCTCCTTTGAGTGGTTTGTCAGCCTGCGCTACCTGCGGGCCAAACGCAAGCAGAAATTCATCTCGCTGATCACCCTCATCTCCATCCTGGGGGTGGCGGTGGGCGTCCTGGCCCTGATCGTGGTGCTGTCGGTCTGGACCGGCTTCACCGAAGGGCTGCGCGACCAGATCATCGGGGTCAACGGTCATGCCCTGGTGCAGCGCCACGGCGGGATCATCGCCGATACGGCAGGGGTCACAGCCAAAATTGCGACCATCGAGGGCGTCGAGGCGACCACGCCGTATCTGTATACGCAAGCGCTGATCAGCTCGGCCACCCAATCCACCGGGGTGGTGCTGCGCGGCATCGACGCCCCCTCGGCCCTCAAGGTGCTGCGCATCGGCCAGAAGATGACCGCCGGCAACCTGATCGACCTGGATCGCCCAGCGGATATCCCCGGCATTGTCTTGGGCCAGGACATGGCCCGGCAACTGCAAGTCGGCGTCGGCGACCGGGTCAGACTGCTCTCGCCCAACGGCCCGCTTTCCCCCATGGGCGTCCTGCCCAAAATTCGCCCCTGCGTGGTCGTGGGCATCTTTGAAACCGGGATGAGCGAATACGACGCCACCATGGGGTTCATCAATCTGAACACCGCCCGCAGCCTCACCGACCTGCGCCAGGGGGTGCACGGCATCGAGATTCGGGTGATGGATGTCGACCGAGCCGACCGAATCGCCGCCGCTGTCCATCAGCTCTTGGGACAAGGCTATTCGGTGCGTGACTGGATGCAGCTCAACCAGAATATGTTCGCCGCGCTCAAACTTGAAAAAGCCGGGATTTTCATCGCCCTGGACCTGATCATCCTGGTGGCGGCGCTCAACATCATCAGCGCCCTGATCATGGTGGTCATGGAAAAAAACCGGGATATCGCCATCCTCAAATCCATGGGGGCCACCACCCGGTCGATCATGCGGATCTTCTTCTACCAGGGCGCGGTCATCGGCCTGTCCGGCACGCTCCTCGGCCTGACCGGCGGGCTTACCCTCTGCGCCCTGCTCAAACACTACAAATTCATCGAGCTGCCCCCCAAGGTCTACCCCATGTCCACCATGCCGATCAAGGTGGTGCCCTTTGACGTCACCCTGATCGCGGTGTCCGCCATTCTTATCACCCTGGCCGCCACCCTCTACCCCTCGTGGAAGGCCTCGCAAATCCGCCCGGCCGAGGCGCTCAGCTATGAATAACATCCCGCTGCTCCAGGCCACGGCCCTGTGCAAATCGTACCGCAGCGGGCTTGACACCATCACCGTGCTCAACCAGGTGGATGTGAGCATCCAGCCGGGCGAGATGACCGCCATTGTCGGGGCCTCGGGTTCGGGCAAGACCACCTTGCTGCAGATTTTAGGCACCCTGGACCAGCCCGATTCCGGCCAGCTCAGTTTCCGGGGGACCGAACTCACCGGCCAGGGCGAACCCGCGCTGGCGGGACACCGCAATGCCCAGGTTGGTTTCATCTTTCAATTCCACCACCTCCTGCCCGAATTCAGCGCCCTGGAAAACGTGATGATGCCCGGCCTGATCAACGGCCGACCACGGGCCGCACTGAAAAAAAAGGGACTGGAGCTGCTGGAACGGGTAGGTTTGGGAGCGCGGCTGCAGCACCGCAGCGGCGAACTCTCCGGCGGCGAACAGCAACGGGTCGCCCTGGCCCGCGCCCTGGTGATGGACCCGGCGCTGCTGCTGGCCGACGAACCCACCGGCAACCTCGACGGCGCCAGCGGCCAGCGGGTCTTTGCCCTCTTGCGGGAACTCAGCGAAAACCTCGGGCTGGCGGTGATCATGGTCACCCATAATATGGAACTGGCAGCCGCCATGGACCGCTGCCTCACCCTGGCCGACGGCAACTTGCGCTGAGGCCGCCTCACATCGACGAGGGACCACCCATGCACCTTACTTCGCGCACGTTCCGTTTTCTGCTCCTCCTTGCCTTCCTGGTTGCTGCCACCGGTTGCGCCCGAACTTCCCCTCCGGCTCAATCCGCCCAGTCTCCTGAGCCAACAGCCTCAGCTCTTGGCACCGAGCAGCCCCCCCCTGCCGATGCCGAAAAAACGGAAAATATGCAGGGCAAGTGCCCGGACCAACGCACCATCCAGAGCAGCGAGCGTAACCGGGCCAGCTGTTTTCATCTGCAGCCAGGGGCCACGGTAACGGTCACCAAGAAAGTGAAAACCACCGGCAAGCTGACCAAGGCCACAGGCAAGAAAGGCCAGAAGCCCCAGGCCAGGACCACCACCAAAACCATCGTCCAGCGAACCACCGGCCGCTGCCAGCCGCAGAGCCTGATCTACGCCCGCTGCCGCACCGGCATCACGACCTGCAAGCTGGGGGACACCAGCCCGGTGCAATGGTTTGCCTGCGCCAAGAAAAACGGCGCCACCACCTCGATCCCCACCGCCGGGTCGGTGCTGGTGCTGGCGGTCAACACCGGCCGGGGCATGCCCACCGGCCACCCGATGTATGTCGAGGCGGTCAAGGAAAACAAAGACGGCACCTGGACCCTGCGTATCAGCCACACCAACTACGACCGCAAGTGCCACCTCGATCAGGACGCCACCGTCCTCTTCCAGCCCAAGCAGATGACCGCCAACTTCCAGTCCGGCCCCTGGGCGACCTGGGCCAACAATCAGCAGGCCCTCGGCTTTATTCTCCGATGAAACGGCCCCGGGCCCCGAAGTGGCGGCCACCCCGCTTTCCGGGGCCTATAGATACCCGGGCGCGGCTGCCCGTGCCCTCCCCTTCCCTCCACCCTTGGCCCCGAACCAATGATGCCTCCAACCCCGGCCAAGACCCGCGACACCCGAGCCGAACAAATCGCCCTGCTCGACCCCTTGGATCGGATCCTGCTCCAGATCCTGGCCCTGGTCGCCGAACCCATCCCCGAACGTACCCTTTTCGATCTCTGCAAGCTAGCCGGCCTGCCGCTGATTACCGCTGAGGGGGGCAGCCCGGCAGCCACACTGACGCCCCACCTGGGACGACTGAAAAAGCTCAAACTGATCACCGCCGACCATCGGGTGCATGCGGAGCTGACCGAAATCCTGGCCCGCCAGTTCTTTGCCGACACCACCACCATGGTCACCCCGCCGGTGACCGGTAAGGCGCCAAAGAAGACAGACAAACCGGCCCGCCCTCCCGGTCCCGTCCTCCTGACCACCGCCATGGTCAACGCCATCCGCGCCCTCCTGCCCGTGCCCTCCACTACCTATTATTCTTCCCGGCAAATGGATTCCATCTGCGGCCTCTATCGGCGGGAACTGCGCTTCGCCCTGCACCAGCGAAACTGGCACCGCCTCGACAGCAGCCTCGACTTCCTCGCCGATAGCTGTCCGACACCGATCGATCCCCTCATCCCCCTGCTCAACACCCCCTTTGACGACGCCTGGTTCGCGACCCTGCCCACGATCTGGCAGGCCTGGCTGCTCCGACGAATCTTCACCCACACCACCCTGCATCTCGAGCCGGACCAGGAGGCCCTGGCCTACGGCCTCAAACTGGCCCAGGGAAAGACGGTCAGCGCCGAAGACCGCTCCCCCTTTGTCTTCGACCTGATCGTCCGCCTACTCCTGGGCGGCCAGATCAGTGAGGCCCGCGCCCTCCTCGAGACCATCCGGAGGCACGAACCCAAGCCCTATGCCTATGGTCTGGACGGGTTGATCGCCCTGCTCAGGGGACAGACGGAAGAGGCGCTGGAGTTCTTCGCCGCGGATCTCAAGGAACTGCGCCGGCTCTACGCCAAGCGCAACCTGTTCTTCGGTACCCTGGTCGCCCCCTTTGCCATCCTCGCCCTGCTCCGCAAGGGCGATGCGGTCAGCCTCAAAAAGGCCGGGATCGCCCTGGAACAGGCCAGGCGCTGTTGCGAATACAGCCGTTACGCCCTAACCCCGATCTTTGCCGCCCTTGAGGCCATCCTCGACAACCAGAACGGCCTGCTGCCCGAGGTCGCCCTCCAGCCCCTGGCCCCCTGGACCAGAAACTGGCAACATCTTGCGGATGGACTGGCGCCGCTGTTTGTGGCCATGGCGGTATTGACCATCAGCGGCCGACTGACCGCCAAGGTGATCAACATCCTCAGCCAGGGCCTGGCCCGGTCGCGCGAAGCCGGGCTCACCTGGCTGGCGGTGGAATACACCGAACTGCTCTGCCGGGCCGATAAAGAAACCCCGGGCCGCCGCGACTTTATCCGCACCTTTTGTGAGGCCACAGGGGTAGTACCGCTGTGCGCGGGGATCGAGATCGAGGAACCATGGAAAAAAACCCTGCGCGCCCTGCGGCTGACCGCGGAAACCGCCCAGCCCCGGGGCATGGCGGCGGCCGGCGGCAGCCAGGGCCGGGTAGTCTATCTGCTCAGGTTTTCAAAAAAAGACGAACTGGTGGAGATCAGCCCCCTGGAACAAAAGATCTCGGCCAAGGGGGAGTGGACCAAAGGGCGGCCGATTGCCCTGCAGCGCTTTGCCAGCGGGGAAAAGCTGGATGGGCTGGACGAGGCGGACCAGCCGCTGCGGACCGCTGTCCGGCGAAGCAACTATTATTACGGCCATTCCGCCTACGAATTCAACCTCAAGCTGGCCCTGCCCGCCCTGGTCGGCCACCCCCGTCTGTTCCTCGCCGAATCGCCCGCCACCCCGGTGGAGGTGCTCAAGGGCGAGCCGGAAATCCTGGTCCTGGGCAAGGGCGAGGATCTCCTGGTCAGCTTCCTGCCTGAGTTCACCGACGAGGAACGTCAGCTGCTGGTGCGGGAAACGCCCACCCGCTACCGCCTGTTCCAACTCTCTGAGGCCCAGCAGCGCCTGGCCCAGCTCCTCGGACCCAAGGGATTGGCGCTGCCGGCCGAGGCCCGGGACGAGGTCGCCGGGGTGCTCGCCTCGGTCTCGGCCCTGGTCACGGTCCACTCCACCATCCCGGGCACTGCCCACTCGATCGAGACAATCCAGGCCGACCCCTGCCCCTGCGTGCACCTCCTGCCCCATGGCGAAGGGTTCCGCCTGGAGATGCTGGTCAAACCCTTCCAGCAAGGAGGCCCCTATCTTAAACCTGGCCAGGGGGCGAAAAATCTCATGGCCGAGGTCGGGGGTCGCAAATGCCAGACCGAACGCGACCTCAAGGCGGAACAGGACCGGGCCGCGGCCCTGGAACGGTCTCTCCCCGCCCTGGCCGCCCTGGCTGAGGTCGACGGCCAGTGGTTCGCCGAGACCCCGGAATTGGCGCTGCAGGTGCTGATGGAACTCCAGGAAGCCCAGCATCGGGGCGAGACCCGGGTCGAATGGCCGGAGGGCGAAAAACTCAAAGTCGGCAAGGTGACCTCCTTTGCCGACCTGCGGCTCAAGCTCCGCAGTTCGGGCACCTGGTTTGAAATCGATGGCGACCTGCGGATCGACGAGGATCGTCTTCTTGATATGAAACAGCTGCTCGACCTGCTCCAGACCACGCCCCATCGCTTCCTCCCCCTGGGCGAGGGGCAGTTTGTCGCCCTGTCGCGGGAGTTGCGCAAACGGCTGGACGAACTGGCCGCCTATGTCGACAAACGGGGCAAGAAGATGGGCATCCATCCCCTGGCGGCCCTGGCCCTGGAGGAACTCACCGGCCAGGCCGGCCAGTTGGACGCCGATCCCCAGTGGTATGCCCGCCTGGAACAGATCCGCGAGGGGATGGCCGCCACCCCGGCCCTGCCCACCACCCTCAAGGCGCAGTTGCGCGACTACCAGAGTGAGGGCTACCAGTGGCTGGCGCGGCTTTCCCACCTGGGCTTCGGCGCCTGCCTGGCCGATGACATGGGGTTGGGCAAGACCGTCCAGACCCTGGCGGCCATCCTCCACAACGCCCCCCAAGGGCCGACCCTGGTGGTCGCCCCCACCTCGGTCTGCGCCAATTGG
>CAIMMA010000068.1 GCA_903842475.1 uncultured bacterium | reverse complement strand
TATTTATACTATTCTTCTCACCGCCCGCAACGTGTTGGACGATCTGGTAACCGGCATGGATGCCGGCGCCGATGATTTTGTGACCAAACCGTTCGACAAACAGGAACTCAAGGCCCGAATAAACGCTGCCGCCAGGATCATTTCGCTGGAGCGGAATATGGAGGAGAAAAACAGGGAACTTGAGGAAAAGAACAACCGGCTGCATGAGGCCTATGAGGTCATCCGTGAAGACCTGGAAGCGGCGGCCCGCATCCAGCGGAGCCTTATTCCCCAAAAAAACGCTGAATCCATTGGAATTTCTTATGACTGGCTGTTCTGTCCCACGCAATTTGTGGCCGGAGATATTTTCAACATCCTGCAAATCGATGAACACCACTTGGCCTATTATCTTCTAGATGTGAGCGGTCACGGCATTCCAGCGGCCCTACTCTCCACCACGCTGAGCCAAATATTGACCTCCTCACCAAATTTCGCAGGACTGATAAAGCGCCCGCAGCCTGATCCTCCTTATTACCGGATTCCCCAACCTCGTGAAGTCGCATTGGAACTTAATGAGCGTTTCGTCCACGACGACGGTCTACAGACGCAGTACTTCACCATGGTTTATGGAACGATCAATATTCAGACCGGTATGGGCAGTCTGACGCAGGCCGGCCATCCGTCACCTATCCATCAAGCTACGGACGGAACAGTGCAACACATCGGCGATGGCGGCTTTCCCATCGGCATGGTACCGGGAGTGGACTACGATGATCATGCCATCGTCCTACAACCGGGAGAGCGCCTGTTTATTTATTCAGATGGCATTACCGAGTGCCGGGGGAGCGATGCTCACACCGCGTTTGGCCTCGAACGATTGGTCAATGTGATCCGAAACGGACGCAACGCCCCCTTGAGCGAAGTCATGCACCTAATCGAGACTGAACTGGAGCGGTTTCGCGGCAACTCCCATTTTGACGATGACGTATCACTTTTAGCTCTAGAGCGGCTGGAGAAAACATGAAGGCAATGATACTCTGTGCAGGCAAGGGAACCCGGGTCCGCCCCATCACCTATACCGTTCCCAAACCGATGATCAGTCTGGCGGGAAAGCCGGTTCTTGAATATATCATCGAACATCTGATCGCCCAAGGGTTTGACAAGATGGTCATCAATACCAGTTACCTGGCCGAATCCATAGAAGGCTATTTCCGCGATGGTTCTCGCTACGGAGCGCAAATAGCCTATTCCTTTGAAGGAACTATGGCAAATGGCGAGTTGGTGGGAGAAGCCCTCGGCTCGGCCGGAGGCATGAAGAAAATCCAGGATTTTTCGGGTTTTTTCGACGAAACCTTTGCGGTCTTGTGCGGCGATGCGGTTATTGACGTTGATTTCCAGCAGGCTTTAGCGTTTCACCGCAGCCGGGGTGCTTTGGCTACCATTGTCCTCAAGGAGGTGCAGCCTGATGAAGTCTCCAGCTACGGCATCGTCAAGTTGGATACAGACGGACGCATTCTCTGCTTCCAAGAAAAACCTACACCAGCAGAAGCGGTTTCGCAGGTGGCCAACACCGGCATCTACATTTTCGAACCGGAGGTGTTTGACTTCATCCCCGCTGCAACAGAATTCGATATTGGCGCACAGCTCTTTCCGGCGCTAGTCGCTGCCGGCGCCCCTCTCTATGGAGTGGTGCTCCCTTTCGCCTGGTTTGATATCGGCAGCGTGCAGTCCTGGTGGGATGCTACCCGTTCGCTACTGGCTGGAGATTTGGACGGTTTCAACCTGCCCGGAGACGAGGTCGCGCCTGGCGTATTCTGCGGGCTTAACTGCTCCATAGATTTCAATGCCGTAGAAATTACCCCCCCGGTTTTGATTGGCGGCAGCGTCAGGATCGACAATGGTTGCCGCATCGTCGGGCCGACTATTATTGGATCGGGTTCGGTGCTGGAATCGGGGTCCGAGGTGGACGAGTGCATCATCGACAGCTACACTCGGGTGAGTGGTGTGGCCACGCTGAAGGAACAGATTATATTTGGTAATCGATGCATCGCACCGGATGGAACGTCCATCAAGATTGCCGAGCATGACATTGGCTGGATTCTCGGCGATGCCCGTGAACCGCGGCCGCTAAACCCGGTTCACGAAGCGCTGGCAGGACTTGCCGAGGAACTGCGTGAAAAATCATAAGAATTATTACAGGAGGAAAATGTGGCAATAACACTGAGACATGAAGGGAACATTACGATCCTCACACTTTCCGGGCGTTTTGACGCCCTGATGGCCAAAGAATTCAAGAATAGCATGGCTAAGCTTATTGAAACCCCCCAGGTCAAGATAGTTCTCGATATGACGGCAGTCGATTTTATTGACAGCTCCGGCCTGGGAGCACTGGTGGGAAGCATGAAAGGCGTTGCTAAGGAACAGGGTGAAATAAGAATTGCCGGTTTAACGCGTGAGGTGCACACGATCTTTGAGCTGACAAGGCTGCATCGAATTTTTGACATTTTCGAATCACTGGACGCTTCTCTGGTTGCCTTTTAGGCATATATTGGTTCATGGCTATAAATATCTTTGTTGGTCTTCCTCCATTTCAAGAACGACCACAACCGCTGCGATGCTGATACTATTATTGAGCTCTCATTCTGATTAGCCATGAAATGCTATTCAATTGAATTGCCGGCCAAGCTGGAATCGTTACGAATCGCTGCACCATTCACCGCTGCGGTTCTACTGGAAATACCCAATCTGCCGGACCGTGAGCACCTTATCCACGACCTGGCACTGGTCTCCAGTGAGGCACTCACCAATGCCATCCGTCACGGGGCGATGGTCGACATGCCAGTATCCCTCGGCTACAGCCTTGATGCCAACGGGATAACCATTACAGTGACCGATCATGGCAGCGGCTTTGATCTCGAAGCCGTCGCCCTTCCCGAATTTGACCAAATGCCCGAGGGGGGCTACGGACTATACATCATGAAATCAATCATGGATGATGTTCGCTACCAAAAATCCACCACCGGCAATACCCTTATTCTCACCAAAACCTGGAAGGGACGGTGAAATGGCTACCCTGCTCCGACAAGTCGGAATTGCCATGTTAATTTTGCTGCTTGCTGGCTGCGGCGGCACCTCCCTGACTTTGCCTCCCGAATATATTGCCGAACACAACCTGAAGTTCGTCGAACCAGCCTCCCCCGAATTACTTCACGCATTTGAGTCCGGTCTCAACAAGGAGTATCTGTTGGGTCCCGGGGATGTCGTGGAAATTGTGGCACCTGTTCATCCGGAGATAGCCGGCGAGCAGATTATCAGCCCAGAGGGGCAGATGACCGTTTACCCAGACGGTGGCCTTCAGGTAGCGGGGCTCACCCGGGCTGAGGCGGAAAAACGATTAAAAGGAGCCATGACGAGATATTACAACCCACCGGCCATGACCCTCAGAATCAAGTCGTTTGAGAATAACCAGGTGTTGGTACTCGGCAAGGTGACAACGCCTGGTGTCGTCAAGTTCAAATCTCGACCGAACCTATTGGAGGCATTGGCCCGCTCCGGTGCCTTCCCCGCCGGGGCCCAGGAGCGCCGCATGTCCCGTTGCGACATCATACGGGGCAAGGACCAGATCCTGAGGGTTTCAATCGATGAACTGCTCAGGGGGGGGGCAAGCGGCCGCAACCTGGATTTGGCTAATAATGACATCGTCTACATCCCTGAAAATGAGGACAACAATGTCTATGTCATGGGTGAAGTCGCCAAGCCGGGAGCCTATGAGATCCGCACTTCGATGACACTTCTCAACGCGCTCATGCTGGCAGGCGGTCCTAACGAGACAGCGGTCACCAATGAAATCCTGCTGGTGCGCGACCATGGCAAAGAAACAGCGCCGCTCAAGATAAATCTGGATCGCATAGTGGATTCCTCAGATTTCGCCGGGAATGTTGTTCTGGCAAAAAATGACATTGTTTTTGTTCCCCGACGCGGCATTGCAACCTTTAATTACTACCTGCGGATGATCAACCCCTTCACAACATTGATCTTTTTCGGCACTACCGCGACCAAAAAATAGGGTCCCATGGCGCAACCAGACACCACGAGCGAACAGCGAACCGGCAAGCCGCGCAGATCGTTCAGTAAACCGTTTAATCCAATAGGAGCCGTCATCGAGTATCTGCACATCGTGGCGACAATCATGCTGATCTGTGTTCTGATCTCCGTACCATATGTTTATCTGAAAAAAAAACCCAAGTTCAGCGCCGAAGGGCTACTGAATATCAACCCCTACATGCCCAAAATCCTCTATAGGGTTGAGGATACCAACTATATTCACTCCTTTGAGGATTGGATGCGTACCCAGGTTAAGGTGGTTACCAGTTATCCTGTACTGGAGTGGGCCATCAAGGATTACGAAGCCCAAGGATTCACATGGTGCTTGCCGAACGAAACCATGCAGTCGGCCGTAAGCCGACTGGTAACACGCCTTAAAGTCATCCAGATCCGTGATACCCAACTAATATCTCTGACCATGGAGTCGCCCAGCAATAATGGTCTGGCGGAAATATTAAACAGCGTCATCAAGGGGTACATCAACTCCATTGACAACAATACCCACAGCCAGGACAGCTACAAACTGGAGGTTCTGAAAAAGGAATTCAAGAAAGTCCAGCAAGAACTGGATGAGGGTTATCGCAACCTGGAAGAAATTTCCATAAAATATGGAACCGCTATTACTGAGGAGAAAAATCTTTACATCTATTTCGAGTCCCTCAGCGACCTGAAAAAAACCTACAACAAGTTGGTGGCAGATCGCATCCTCGCTGAAAGCCGAATGAAGGCGCTGGCAGCGAAATCGCTTTCCCTGAAGGATCTACCCCTTTCCGGCCTGGTCGCTGACTGGATTGACAGTGGCCAGGGGCTTTCTGCACTGATCATTCAGATAAGCAGCAGGGTACAGGAAGTGAAGGAGCAGTTGGTAGGGCTTGCCCCGGATAACCCCCAGCACATTCTCCTCAAACGCCGAAAGTCGGAGATGGAGGCCCAGGTGGAGCGTCTGCGTCAATGGCTCAGTAAAAATCAGGGCCAGACCATCCGCGGTAAACTCAACGATGAAAACAGCTTAGCCATCGAGAATGCACGCACAGATTTCAAGACCGCACAGGGTGCAGAACGAATGTTGCTCAAGGAAATGGAACGGGCTCAAAAGGAACTGTTGGAGTATAATTCCGCGGTCCTGCACGCCCAGACCAAGCGGCAGGAGATCCAACGGCTGATGGAAACCCTTACCCGAATTAACGAACGCATCGATCAGATCCAGATGGAATTTGCATCTCCCGGTCGCATCACCGTCACCGCCTGGGCTCTCAAACCGGAAACACCCAACGTGGACCCCCGCAAGAAGTTGGTTCCAGTCTGCTTCATACTCTCGTTATTGGTAGGTGTTGGCGTTGCTCTGGCCCGCGAGATATCAGATAACCGGATCAAGCGACCGGCTGATGTAGACAAGATGCTCGGCTTCCCGCTGACCGGTTTTCTGCTCAGGGCTGACGAAGAACAGATTTCGAGTGAGGACCTCTACACCCTGCACCTTCGCCATCGTCGTTCGTTCATGGCACAGCAACTTTTTGAAATAATAGTAAAAATTGACCGAGAACGGTTAGGGCACGGCTCAAAGGTCTATGCGTTCACCGGCCTTGGCGACGGCTGCGGAGTGACCATGCTGGCGATGAACCTCCTGGCCATGAGTTCCGTCCCCAAAGAGCGTCGCTTGTACATTGACCTAAACACCCGCAATCCCGCCGGCAGCCGCGAACCGCTGAAAAGCGACCTGATGACGGACGACGGTTCCAATCTGCCACAAGGCTTTTTGGACGGTAGTGACGAGAGATTTCCCTTTGTCTTCTATCCTTGCCCCGCCGACCAGCAGGAGCGACTTGTCAATTCACGGGAAGATCTGCAAGCTCTGCTGAAAGAAATGCGCCAGTCCTTTGACATGATAGTGCTTGACCTGCCGCCGCTTCTCCTTTCGGCAGATACGCAAGCCGTTGTGAGTCTTGCCGATGTAACGGTTCTGGTCGCTTTGGCCCGTCATTCCCTCTGGGGGCAACTGATGCGTTCCGTCAGCATGCTGGACAATCTGAATATTAAGGTTATCTCGGTGATCTTGAACCGGGTCGGTTTTGTCCGGGGCGGTTATCTGCGCAAGAATTTGCAGGCCTATTACACCCTGGGCCGGGAGAAGAAACGACAACTGCTTGGCACGCTTGACATGAAGGTATTCTTGAAGCCCTACTTTGCCACAGGACGTGCAATGATGCAGCGCTTGTTTAATAAAGACTGAAGAGGGTATGGACAAAATCATCCTTCTCTTCATGCTGGCCTCTATCGTCCTCCTGCTCAAAAAAGAACCAAAAGAGCTTTTCCTCACCTTCTTCCTGCCGGTGCTCACGATGATGCCGGTCTATTATCAGACCAAGCTGATCCCCGGCATACCGGAGATCAGTTTCTGGAGTGCGGTGCTGCTGCCAATCGCCTTTGTCTGGATTTTCAGCAAGCATGGCGAGGGATACCGCTTTTCGCCTCTCGACGTCCTCATTCTGCTGCACCTATCCCTGGTCTTCGCCGGCGAATGGCACAACACCACCTACAAGGAGGCACAAAAAGTCTTCTATAATGACCTGACCATCAGGCTGCTCCCCTTTGTCATGGCCCGAGCATGGTTCATGGAGCCGGCCAGCCGCATCAGGATGTTCAAGACCATTGTCATCTGCGGGGCGATTGTGGCGATTTCCCAGGCCATCGAATTCCGTTTCTGGTTCAACGTGTTCGATGATCTGCTCCGCAAGATCTGGCCCCAATCCGTGCCCTGGGGTGGCGGCATGCGGCGCGGAGGCCTCAAACGGGCGGCAGGGCCGTTCGGGCATCCGATCTGTGCCGGCTATTTTTTTACCATGTTCGTACCACTTGCGATCTGGCTTTGGAAAAATGACTATTTCAAACTCAAAAAACACGGCCTCTGGGTTGTGGCTCTCTGCATCCTCGGGGGCATCACCTCCATATCCAGGGCCCCTATCGCCGGCATTTTCATAGGCTTCGTCATCATCTGGTACGGATGGAGCAAGAACAAGGGTATTCCTACCATTTTCCTGGCCTGTTTTCTCACGTTAACCTCTATGCTGGTCGTTCCCAAACTCATTGCCTATGTCAACGTGACACGTGCCACCGCCGAAACTGAAGATCAGCGCAACGCCGCCTACCGCAAGGAACTGCTCGACAATTTCGATGAGGTTATTGCCGAGAAACCGCTCTTTGGCTGGGGTCGCTTTGGGGTTCCGGTGATCAAGGGGCTGGATTCAATCGATAACGAATACCTCGTAATCGCCACGGCATCCGGCTACACAGCACTTTATGCCTATGTGGCCTGTATAGTCTGGGTGCTGGTCAGGCTGACGTTTTTCGTGTTCACCAGGGATCCAACTTCCCAAGAAGCGCGCCTGGCATGGTGCCTCATCGCCGGAGTCCTATCAGCCGCTTTTACCCAGTTCACCGTCTATGCCGGCACCCAGACCGTCCAATTTTTCTATATGCTGATGGGATTCTCGGAAGGCCTGGTGCAACTTGGCACGTTCGATGCCACGCCGCAATCCGCCCTTACGCGCACAATCGGAGGAGACGACCATGGATATCACTTTTCTCGTACCCTGTAAGGATCTGGCCGGTGGCCTGCGGGTGGTCGCCTGTTATGGCAACACCCTGATCCGACGAGGTCATCGCGTGACGGTGGTCTATCCGCGACGTGATCTGCCTCTCAAGGAGCGGTTGAGGCGGGGAGCCAAACGTGCTCTTTTGCGCGAAAAGGATCATCTGGACTATTTCCGTGGCCGTCTGCTGGAAGTGCCTGCCATTACCGAGAAAAATGTACCCGACGGTGATTGCCTTATCGCCACCTCGTTTCAGACCGCTGAGTGGTCAGTCTCTTTTCCCGAGCGTTGTGGGGAGAAATTTTATCTCATCCAGGGCTATGAAGAAATGTGGGCCAATGAATGGGAAGATGTAGACGCCACCTTCCGGATGCCGTTCAGAAAAATCGTCATCTCCCAATGGCTGAAGGAGACCGTAGAATCCATAACCGGTGAAACGGATATCCCGCTGATTCCCAATGGCCGGGACTTTTACCTGTCTGAATTTCTTGGTGAGGGCCTGAAGCGAAAATTTCATGTGGGATGCCTCTATTCACCGGTGCCTTTCAAACGGACCGAAACCGCCCTTGCAACCTTCACCCTCCTGAAAAAAGATTTTCCTGAATTGCAAATCACCATGTTCGGATCCCAGCGGCCCGACATGGTGCAGCATCCCACCTTTCCCTTTGACACGGTTACCTTTCTTAACAAGCCCTCACCGGAAAAGGTGCGTGCAACCTACCTAAACACCAGGATCTGGCTGGTCCCGAGCGGTTCCGAGGGATTCTGTCTTCCTGCCCTGGAGGCCATATCCATGGGCTGCACGGTTGTCTCGGTGGACAACGGCGGTATTCGTGACATCATCAACGACGGGGTAGAAGGGTATATCGTCGAACAGGGAAATCCGGAGACGCTGGCCGCCAAAATTGCATCTATCCTGCATGACCCGGTCCTGGAATTGCGCCTGCGAAATGCCGCCTTGCTGCGGGCGGACGCTTTTTCCTGGGAACGCTCTACAGAAATGCTCGAGAATGTGTTGATCTCCCCATGAGCCTCCGTATCGCTTACATCTCCCTGGACGATGCCAACGACCGGCGCTCATGGTCCGGTGGCATCTGGTCTATGGCTCGGGCTCTAGAGAAGCACGCGGGACAAGTGACGTGTCTGCGGCCGGTTGATCAGCGCCTGGAGCAGAAAACCGGCAAGCTGTTGGCGTCTCTGGTGCATATCCTCACAGGCAAACGCTATGCTTCTTACCATTCCTTTTTCTTGGCTCGCCGCCACGCCCGCCACTTCCAGCAGCAGCTGACCGGCAAGCAATTCGATATCATTTTTGCGCCGGTGGCCTCATCCATCATTCCCTTTCTGGAGACGGACATTCCGATCGTCACCCTCTCTGACGCGACCTTTGCCGCGATGGAAGGATACTACGAAAATTACAGCGACCTGCTGCCCTCATCCCGCCATGCCGGGCATGAACTCGAACGCCTGACCCTGCGCAAATCGATCCGAGCTGTCTACCCCTCTCCCTGGGCCGCCGACTCAGCAGTGCAAGATTACGGCATGGAGCGGGAACGGGTTGTCGTCTATCCCCTCGGCGCTAACCTTGATGATCCCCCGACTCGCGCCGAGGCGCTGGAGTGGCGGCGCGGAAACGAATGTCGGTTGCTCTTCCTGGGACGTGATTGGGTGCGCAAAGGAGGGGGAATTGCTCTTGACGCGCTCAGAGAACTGGAAAAGCTTGGTCTTTCGGCCACCCTGACGGTGGTCGGTTGCCGCCCGCCCAACGGCGTGGCTCATCCCCGCATGGAGGTGGTACC
>CAIMMA010000067.1 GCA_903842475.1 uncultured bacterium | reverse complement strand
CAGGCCATCACCCTCGTAGTGATGATCCTCATTTGGCAGCGGTACGAAATAAAACTGCTTATCGTACTGTTCCAGAGCCTGGATAAAGTTGATCGAGTTTTCCAAATGGACATTCCTGTCATTCAGACCGTGTATTATCAGAGGGGGGACTTTGAGCCGATCGGCAACGGTGACGAGGTTCGTTGCGGCATATCCCTCCGGATTCTCCGACGGCGTCTGCATGTAACGCTCGGTGTAAATTGTATCGTATAAAGCCCAGTCAGTAGGGCCGGATCCGGCGACGCCAGCCTTAAAGACATCTGGCGCATTAATGAGTCCGTACAGGGTCAGGAAGCCCCCGAACGATTTGCCGTCGGTACCTATTCGAGTCGCATCCACATAGGGAAGTTTACGCAAATACTCGACTCCGGCCAGTTGATCCTCGAGAGCCGCTTTACCAAATTCATTATAAACAGGCGTTTCGAAGGCATGCCCACGACCGAAACTGCCCCGATTATCAAGCCGCCAGACGATGAAGCCCTCCTGTGTGTAGAGTACATCACGCTCGATATTATTAAAGATGTTGGTGGCTCCGTACCGGTTCGACACCATCTGCAATGTGGGGCCGCCGTACCAATGAATGATTACCGGATATTTACGCGAGGGGTCAAAATTTTCCGGTTTAACCATCTGCGCGTACAGATCCGTCCCATCGTGGGCTTTAATCGTCAAAAATTTGCGCGTGACGCGAGGCAGCGCAACGGAGGGACCGGAACATTGTCCCAACACCTCCACCCGGGTTCCGTCACCCTTGACAATCCATGTTACCGGCGGAGTCGAGGTGTCGGAAAACTGGTCAACCAGATATCGACCATCGCCGGAGAGGGCGCCAAGATGGAACCCTGCTTGCGACGACACCTGCTTGAGTTTGCCGGTGGCGATCTCCACACTATAGATCTGCCGTTCCAACGGGCTGTTTTTCGTGCCGGAAAAATAGGCGTAATCGTTGGCAGGATCTACGAAAACCGGACGTCCCGGCACCAGGAGATTCCAGGCCGGCGAGTCAATCATCCAGTCCCCTTTGGTCAGCTGCCGTATCAGCTCGCCCTGTCGCGAATAGAGGTAGAGGTGCATATATCCATCGCGCTCGGAGAGCCAGAGGAAACGCTCTCCATCACTCAGGAATACGGGAGGAGCGTACGAATTTTCGTTGATCCAGTAAGGGTCGGTTTCCGTGATGATAGTTCTCCCAACACCGGTTTCGGGATTCCACCCCATGAGCTTGAGAAGAGTATGGGCTCGATTCTCCGTAACAAAGAGCGCTTCACTGGAATCTGGAAACCAGCTGAAAAAGGGCATTATGTACTCAACGTCATCCGCTAGCGGGATATCGCTGCGCTTACCCGTATCGAGATCGATCAGGTGAACCGAAGCCTTAGGGTTAGGGCTGCCCGCTACCGGATAACGGGTATAGCTAATGGTCGGCGGCGTAGTGCGATAGTCGGTGACCGGATGATTCTGTACTGCCGCTTCATCCAGGCGGAGGTAGACCAGCCGTTTGCTGTCCGGCGACCAGGCATAGGAAGGCTGGGCAGAGCGGGTTGCAAGTTCCTCGTTGTAAACCCAGTCCAGAGTCCCGTTAAAAACAGTGTCGCTTCCATCGGTTGTGAGCCGGACAAGCTGCCCGTCGCTAATGCGGATCGTATAAAGATCGTTGTCTTGCACAAACGAAATACGGGTTCCATCGGGCGAAAACATCAGGCCGGTTTTTGCGCTGTTCCCGAAAGCCAGAGATTTCATTACACCTGTGCCGGGATCTAGCAGCCAGAGCGCTTTCGCACCAGAGAGCAAGAGGAGATCCCCTTGCGGCGACCACTGTGCGGATGAAAGGGCTATCTGCTCAGGATTGTCTCCGGGATCTAACAGAACCCGCCTGACGCCGGTCGTCGCATCGTAAGTCCACAATACGTCCCGCCCGCCCTGCTGTCCGACATAGACCAGAATAGCTCCTTTGGGACTCCAGCAGAACCCGGAAGGTCCCGCGCCCATCAGCGCATTCTGCTGGACGAGCATCCGCGCCGAAACCTTTCCGGTAACCGGCAAGGTTGAATCATGCTTTTCAGCGCCACATCCGGCAAGCACGAAGAGAAGTATTATTAAGACGAGCTGAATACACGGTCTCTTGTTTAGAATTTTCATATTTGCTAACACCTCGCGTATAATATGGATTCATCTAAAAGATAGCCCGGTTTTGTAGTTTGTCAAATCATAAGCGGTTAAAAAACGTCTTGCCACCTCAAGATTTATCTCTTGCGATTAATAGCGTTTCATTGATTATTGATGTGTTGAAAAATGCGACAAGCTTTGGATTAAACAGCTTCCCGGTGTTTAAAATAAGCATTTTCATCGCATATTCGGCCTGATCTTCGCTGACCGATTGGATTGCATTCGCTATGAAATCGGCAATACCGATTAATTGCGCCCCAAGCGGAATATCATCTCCCTTCAACCCGTCCGGAAAACCGGCGCCATCAAAAGCTTCATGGTGGTGACGGATCATTAAAGCTATATACTCTAAAGACTTTACCTCATCCAGAATGGATTGACCGCGCTGTGGGTGCAGATAGTAGTCCTCCTGCTTGCAAGTCGCCATCACATTGATCTTGTGTTGAGACAGACTCAGCATCCCGATGTCGTGCAATGTTGCCGCCAGTTTCAGATCCATGATAGTTTCGGAATTAAATCTCCCCTTGACCGCTTCACAAACAAGTTTACTCACATCGTTCGCATGGTTTACATGAGATATATCGATCATCTTCAGCATGTTTAAAAAAACGGTTAAAAGCGAGGAGATACTTATACTCACAGTTCCCGTAATATCATTAATTTCGCGGGTTTTCTCGCGGATTATGCCTGTTTGATTAATAACCTTGCGTTTCAGATTGCTGTTCCACTCCTGAAGATCCAGTCGCGCCTGACGCAAAGCGGTATGGGTTTTGACACGTGCCAGCAGTGTAGCCGGATTGAAAGGCTTCGCAATGTAATCAACTGCGCCAAGCTCGAATCCTTTTGTTTCATCCTCTTCACCGGTTTTCGAT
>CAIMMA010000066.1 GCA_903842475.1 uncultured bacterium | reverse complement strand
CGTCCGAGGATGTTGGTAGTGAAAGATGCAGGATGGGCAGAAGTATGGGCAGGAAATAAAAACGGGCCCGAGGGCCCGTGTTTGCTGTATAGATGGCGGAGGAGCAGGGATTCGAACCCTGGGTGGGGTTGCCCCCACAACGGTTTTCGAGACCGTCCCGTTCAACCGCTCCGGCACTCCTCCGTCGGGGAGTATTGATACCGTTTTCTCGCAGGAACGTCAACCTCTCCATCGAGGTGTTGACTTTGTCATTGGCCGAGGTTAAACAATAGCCACTGTGATTTTTATCAAGGAGCGGCCATGCTTACCCCACAATTGCCATCTAAACGACCCGGTTTCCTGTTTCTTTTTTTCATCCTCCTTGCCTTGGGCGGTTGCGCGGCCATGTCGGGCCTGCGGGAAGAGCCCAAGATTTCCGTTGCCGATATCAGGATCCAGGATATCAAAGCCATGGAAGGCGTTTTTATGATTAAGTTACGGGTGATTAACCCCAACAGTGTGCCCCTGGACATCCACGCGATCAACTGTGAGCTGGAAATGAATGGCCGTCATTTCGCCAGCGGCATTGCCGACAGTCAGCAGACGGTTCCGGCCCGCGGGACCGAGGTCGTTCCGGTAACCGTCTATGCTTCGGTGCTGGATATTCTGCCCTCGGTGGTCGACCTGATCCATGCCGCCGGTTCCCCTGCCAAAGAAAAAAAACTGCCGTACACGCTGAGCGGGACCGTTGGCGTGAGCGTGCCCGGGTATCAGAAAGAAATTCCATTTAAATCCTCAGGGGAACTTTCCCTGAAAGGATTGACCTCTTCCCGGTAAAGATTTTCCCCGCCCCCTTCGGATCACCCTTGGCCGCTGCTGCCGGGCATGTTTTTTTTGTTGATGTTCTCCACTTGTCAATCCTTCCCGAACCGTGTTTTTTCTCCTACGACAGGTGCCCTGGTCGCCGCGGGAGCTTGATATCATTATCTCCGGTCATAATTGTATTGACAGGATTATCCGGTGAAATAGAGTAAAATCCCATTCTTCAACGGGATCAAGAGAGGACTTGGTATGCTTACCCAACAGCAGGGACAAATACTCATACGGCTGGCGCGTCAGCAAATTGAAGAGCGCCTGGGGGGCACGGCCAGTCAGCCGGTCTCGGCGGAGGAACTGCAGGCGCCGGCCTTTTTCGAAAAACGGGGCGTCTTCGTCACCCTGCATAAAAAAAACAATCTGCGGGGATGCATCGGCAGTCTTGCCGCCGTGGAGGGGCTGGCCGACGGCATCAAGCGCAATGCCCTGAATGCGGCGTTTCAGGATTACCGGTTCGATCCCTTGACCGCCGAAGAGTTGGCCGATCTGCATATCGAAATTTCCATTCTGACCGAACCGCAGCCCCTGCACTATACCACCGCCGACCAGCTGCTCCGCTTGCTGCGGCCCATGGTCGACGGGGTGATCCTGCGGGGACCCGGGGGGGCGAGCGCCACCTTTCTGCCGCAGGTCTGGCAGCAACTGCCGATGGTCGAGCAATTTCTGGGGCACCTCTGCCGCAAGGCCGGGCTGGCCGACGGGGCCTGGCGTTCGGGTACGCTGCAAATAGCCACCTACCAGGTGCAATCCTTCGAGGAATCCCGCTAGCGCGGAAAAACGATTATGAAAGAACTGTTTTTGCCTCCGGCGCTCTCCTGCGAGATCGGAGAAATTTATGCCTCCATGGCCACGGCCTATGACGAGGTCGCCGGAATTCTGCCCCTGACCTGCCAGGGGTGCCCGGACAATTGCTGCGATTCCTACTTCCTCCATTATACCTACAGCGAATGGGCCTATCTCTGGGAGGGCATCCGTGCCCTCGATGATGCCCGGCTCGACCGTATCCTCCAGCAGGCCAAGGACTACGTCGAGCAAAGCCGCGTGCTTATCGCCCGGGGCCAGCGGCCCCAACTGATGTGTCCGCTCAACGATCAGGGACTCTGCGGGCTCTATCAGCATCGGCTGATGATTTGCCGCACCCATGGCGTTCCGGCGACCCTGACCCGCCCGGACGGGCAGCATCTCCGCTTCCCCGGCTGCTTCCGTTGCCAGGAGGTGGTCAATACGGCCTATGCCACCGAAGCCGACGCTCCAACCATGGACCGGACCATCCTCTACCAGCGGCTGGCGCAGCTCGAGACCAGGTTTCTCGGCGGCAAAAAGGGGCTGTTCCCCAGAATCAAGCTAACCATAGCCGAAATGATTGTCGCCGGTCCGCCCAAGGATATTAAAACCAACCGGGAGTAACCTCCCTTCTTCAATAGAATCATGGATACCAACCTGCAACAGGCTCAGCAAGCCATTCTCAAGGGCGGCCGGATCGACCGGCAAACCGCGCTCCAGCTGCTCAGCGTCGACAAGGACGACCTGTATCGGGCCGCGGATGCCATTCGCCGTCATTTTTTGGGCGAGCACTTCGACCTCTGCTCGATCATTAACGCCAAGAGCGGCAACTGTACGGAAAACTGCCGCTTCTGCGCCCAGTCCGCCCGGCATCACACCGGCATCGACACCTACACCCTGATCGCCGAGGATGAAGCCCTGGTCCAGGCCAAGGACAACGATGACCACGGGGTGCACCGGCTTTCCCTGGTGACCAGCGGCCGCAGCCTGAGCCCGGCCACGGTGGCGGAATTGACCGATCTCTACCAGAAAATGGCGGCGACCACCTCGCTGCTGTTCTGCGCCTCCGCCGGGCTGCTCGACCAGGAGATCGCCGATGGCCTCTACTCGGCCGGCGTCCGCCGGTACCACTGCAATCTGGAAGCCAGCCGGGGTTTCTTCCCGAAGGTCTGCACCACCCATACCTGGGCTGAGAAGGTCGAGACCCTGGAGCTGGCCCGCCGGACCGGCATGTCGCTCTGTTCCGGCGGCATCATCGGCATGGGCGAGTCCATGGAAGATCGCATCGATCTGGCCTTTGAGCTCCGCGACCTGGCCGTCCGGTCGATCCCGATCAATATTCTCACCCCGATTGCCGGGACGCCGCTGGCCGAACTCACCCCGCTGACCGCTGACGAGGTCCTGACCACGGTGGCCCTGTTCCGGTTGATTAACCCGGAAGCGGTCATCCGCATGGCCGGAGGCCGGCAGCAATTGGGCGAGGCGCAATATCAGTGCTTTGCAGCCGGCGCCAACGGCGCCATTGTCGGTAATTATCTGACCACCACCGGCTCGGGCATTGCCGAAGATCTCGAACACCTCGCGGCCCTGGGCTTCACCTTTGACCGACCGTGATGCCATGACCACCGAAGCCCTGCTCCGCTACGACCGGGAGCACCTCTGGCACCCCTACACCTCCACCACCAACCCCTTGCCGGTCTATCCGGTGGCCTCGGCCGCCGGGGTGCGGATCACCCTGGCCGACGGCCGGGAACTGATCGACGGCATGTCGTCCTGGTGGTGCGCCATCCACGGCTACAACCATCCGGTGCTCAACGCGGCCCTGGTCGAACAGAGCCAGCGGATGGCGCATATCATGTTCGGCGGATTCACCCACGAACCGGCGGTGGAGCTGGCCCGGCTGCTGGTGGCGATGACCCCGGCGCTGCTGGATAAGGTTTTTCTCTGCGATTCGGGCTCGGTGAGCGTCGAGGTGGCCATGAAGATGGCCCTCCAGTACCAGCAGGCCCTGGGCAAACCGGAAAAACACCGGATGCTGAGCCTGCGGGGCGGCTACCACGGCGACACCTTCCAGGCCATGTCGGTCTGCGACCCGGTCACCGGCATGCACAGCCTGTTTGAGCGCGCCCTCAGCCGGCAGCTGTTCGCCCCCAGGCCCCAATGCCGCTTTGACGACCCCTGGGACGCGCGCGACCTGGAACCCATGGCCGAGCTGCTGGCCCGCCATCACCAGGAGGCCGCGGCGGTCATCCTCGAGCCGATCGTCCAGGGCGCCGGCGGCATGTGGTTTTATCATCCCGAATATCTGCGGGGTCTGCGGCGGTTGTGCGACCAGTTCGACGTGCTGCTGATTTTTGATGAGATCGCCACCGGCTTCGGCCGCACCGGTCGGCTGTTCGGCGCCGATCATGCCGGCGTTTGTCCGGACATCATGTGCGTGGGCAAGGCGATCACCGGCGGCTATCTGACCCTGGCCGCCACCCTGGCCACCACCGAGGTGGCCACCACCATCTCGAACGCTCCGCCGGGGGTGTTCATGCACGGCCCGACCTTCATGGGCAATCCGCTCGCCTGCCATGTGGCCTGCGCCTCGATCCGCCTGCTCCAGGAGAGCCCCTGGCAGGAGCGGGTGGCCGCCATCGCCGGCCAATTGGCCGCCGAGCTGGTTCCGGCCCGCGACCTGGGCACTGTCGCCGATGTCCGGGTGCTGGGGGCCATCGGGGTGATCGAGACCCGCCAGCCGGTGGACATGGCTCGGCTCCAGCGCTTTTTTGTCGACCAGGGGGTCTGGATCCGACCCTTCGGCCGTCTGCTCTATCTCATGCCGCCGTTTATCATCGAGCCGGACGAACTCTCCCGGCTGACCACCGCCCTGGTCCGGGCGGCCGCCGCCTGTTGACCGGCCCCACTGGTCCGCACAAGGTTGCCCGCGGTCACCTGGTAAGCGCGTCCCCATCCCCTGAACCTAGTCCAATTTTGCCAAGGGCAAACCGATGAAGCGAGAACTGATCAATAAAACCGTCCTCCTGGTCCTGGTGCTGCTCATCTCGGCGGTGTTCCTCGACATGATCGCCCAGTTTCTCATGCCGATGTTCATGGCCGGCATCTTTTCCGCCATCCTCAGTCCGGCCCATCGGTGGCTGACCGGCAAGATCGGCGGCCGGGAAAATATCGCCTCGGTACTGGTGATCGTCGGCATTGTGGTCCTGGTGCTGGCGCCGCTCTCGATCCTCATCGGGGTGGTGGTCGGTCAGGCGATCAGCGTTGGCCAATCGGTCACCCCCTGGGTGCAGGCCTTTGTCAACGAGCCGACCGCGGTCAGCGCCTACATGGAAAAGATCCCCTATTACCAGGAACTGCTTCCCTATCGGGCGGTGATCATCGAAAAGGCCGGCCAGGCGGTGGGCAGCATCTCGTCGTTCCTGATCGAAAGCCTTTCCTCGGTCACCAAGCTCACCGTCAATGCGGTGTTCAGCAGCATCATCATGCTCTATGTGATGTTTTATTTTCTCACCATGGGCGAGGCGCTGCTGCTGAAAATCCTCTATTTCCTGCCCCTGCACGACCGTGATGAGCGCCGCTTGCTGCGTCGTTTCACCTCGGTGACCAAGGCGACCCTCAAAGGCACCTTGATCATCGGGGCCATCCAGGGCTTTATCTGCGGTCTGGCCTTTGCCTTTGCGGGTATCCAGGGGCCGGTGTTCTGGGGCACGGTCATGGCGGTGATGTCGATCATTCCCGCTTTCGGGACCGCGATCGTCTGGATTCCCGCCCTGATTATCCTGGCCCTGCAGGGCAATTTCATCGGCGTGACCATCCTGGCGGTGCTTTGCGGGGCAGTGGCCGGCAATCTCGATAATATCCTCCGTCCCCGGCTGGTGGGCAAGGACACCGAAATGCACGACCTGTTCGTACTCTTCGGCACCCTTGGCGGCATCAGCATGTTCGGCATCCTCGGGATCATCCTCGGCCCGATCGTAGCGGCCCTGTTCATCACCGTCTGGGAGATTTACGGCAAGGTGTTCGAATCCTACCTGCCCGATGTCGGCCCTTTTTTCACCGCCACGGCCAAGGAGGACTCGACCAGCGAATTCCTCTCGTCGACGATGGGAAAGACCGAAACCACCACCGCCTCCGCCGTCGATCCTACGACGGATGGGGAGCCCCCCCCGCCCCCGGCCACCTAGGGCGATTGGGGGCCGCTCCCCCTCCGGCCCCGACTGCGTGGCAACCATCGGGGGCGGCTGCGGGAAATGGCTTGAATTTCCTCATCTTCTTCATTAGATAAGAAACCTTTGCCGTATCGATCCCCGGGGCGGTCCGTTCTGCCGGCAGCATCGGCCGGAAACCGATCCCTGACCTTATATTCGAACCAGAACCCAAGCGTGGAGGCCTGCCGTGAGCGAAGAAATTCGTGTGAAAAATACCGGGTTGCGAGGAGTGACCGTTGCTGATTCCGCGATCAGCTTTATTGATGGCGAACAAGGGGTATTGATTTATCGGGGGTATCGGATCGAGGATCTGGCCGATAGCTCTTCCTACATGGAGACTGCCTATCTGCTGCTGTATGGCACCTTGCCAACCAATGAGCAGCTGGCCGACTTCACCCTCAAGGTCACCCTGGCCCGGCCGGTGCCCGAGTTTGTGTTCGAGAGCATGCGCCAGTGGCCGAATAAGGCCAGGCCCATGGATGTCCTTCAGGCCTGCATTCCCCTGCTGGCCATGGCCGAGGAGCATAACGACACCCTTGACCGGCCGACCTGCCTCAACCGCGCCATCGGCCTGATCGCCCGGATGCCGACCCTGGTGGCCGGCTGGCACCGCATCCGCAACAACCAGCCGGTGCTGCCGCCCGATCCCGACCTGGACCATGCCGCCAATTTTCTCTATATGCTCCAGGGCAAACAGCCCACAGCGGCCACGGCCCATGACCTGGATGTCTGCCTGATTCTCCACGCCGATCACACCTTCAACGCCTCGACCTTTGCCGCTCGCGAAGTGGTCTCGACCCGGGCCAGTCTCTATGCCGGGGTTTCGGCCGCGTTGGGGGCGTTGTCCGGCAGCCTGCACGGCGGCGCCAATGCCAAGGTCATGGAGATGCTGCTGCAACTGGAGCACGAAGCGGATATCGAGGCCTGGGTCACTTCCCAGCTCCAGCAAGGGCAGGTGATCATGGGCATGGGGCACGCCATCTATAAAACCGGCGATCCCCGGGCGGTGTACCTGAAGAAAATGGGCCAGCGGCTGGGCGACCAGACCGGAGGCAAGTGGGCGGCCATCTCCCAGCGGATCGAGGAAACCGCCCTGGCGATCTTTGCCCGCCAGGGCAAGACCACCATCCTGCCCAATGTCGATTTCAACAGCGCCCCGGTCTATTATCTGATGGGTATTCCCACCGACCTGATGACCCCGATCTTTGCCATCTCGCGGGTGGCGGGCTGGTGCGCCCATATCATTGAAGAACAGTTCGCCGATGCCCAGGGCAAACCGGCCCTCTACCGGCCCCAGGCCCAGTACGTGGGTGAGTATTGCGGCCCGATGGGCTGCGAGTATTCGCCGGCAACCAAGCGGAAATAAGCCGCCGTCCGTCCGCACCCGGCTGGGGCCCGTGGCCCTGGCCGGATGCGGTTACCAGGCGCTGGTGGTCAGGTCCACCTTCTTTTCGGCGATCAGGTGCAGGCAGGCATCGACGCAGGCGGGATCGTAATAGGTCCCCCGGCCGGAGCGGATTTCGTCCAGGGCCGTTTCCAGTCCCAGGGAGGGACGGTAGGGGCGGTGCGAGCTCATGGCCTCGACCACATCGGCCACGGTCAGGATCTTGGACTCCAGGAGGATCTCCTTGTCGGCCAGCCCGCGGGGATAGCCGGAACCATCGAGGTGTTCGTGGTGCTGGTAGACAATGTCGGCCACCGGCCAGGGGAAGTGGATGTT
>CAIMMA010000065.1 GCA_903842475.1 uncultured bacterium | reverse complement strand
GTGATTATGCGCTGTTGCAGGAGGTTGTTCGCAACAGGGTTAAGTATCTGATTCTGATCGGCGAAGCAGCCGGCCTGATGCAGGCGGCGCTGGGTACCGTGGTCGGGACAGAACTCGCCTCCACCATGGAGGACGCGGTCAGCAAAGCGCACGCCATCGCTGTTAAGGGTGATCTTGTTCTGCTGGCTCCCGGATGCGCCAGTTATGATATGTTTTCCGGCTACGAAGAGCGGGGCCGGGTTTTTGTCGAATGTGTCCATCGTCTCCGCCGGGAACGAACAGGAAAGGAAGGTACGACGTGATTAAAATGTGTTGTGTCTGCCATAAAGTCGAAGCGGACGGGCAGTGGAGCGCAGGCCGTTGTTTGGGCGAAAAGGAGCAGGTAACCCATGGCTACTGTCCCGAATGTTATGCTGTGGTGATGACGGAGATCGAACGGTTTATCGGGGTGAAGGCGAGTTGTGCCCTCGGGGCACCCGCCTGGTCAGCCGGCTATGGTGCCGGCCGCCCATGCGTCTGATTGTAGCCGGCGGCGGCACCGGCGGGCATCTGTTTCCGGGGATTGCTGTGGCCGTTGGTCTGCGGGAGCGGGTCCCGGCAACGCAGGTCCTGTTTATCGGTACGTCCCGCCTGCTCGATCAGCAGGCGCTCGCCGGGCAGGGCTTTGCAATTGCAACCCTGGAATGCGGCGGGGTCAAGGGGTTGGATTTCGCGGCAAGGCTCCGGAGTGTACTGTTGCTGCCTGGTGCCGTTGCAGAGGCCTTGCGTTTATTGCGGCGCTTTCAGCCAGACCTGGTGTTCGGGGTCGGCGGCTATGTAACCGGGCCGGTACTGCTCGCCGCGCGCCTGCTCCGGATTCCCATCGGGATACATGAGCAGAACTCGGTGCCGGGGATGGCGAACAGGCTGGCGGGTTGGTTGGCGGATCGCATCTGTATCTCGATGCCATGCACCCCGCCTTTTGCGCCGGCGAAAACCGTGCGGACCGGCAATCCTGTGCGGCGTGAGATACTCGCGGCCGCCGGCCGGGATAAGCCATCTGCCGAGGTACCGACTTTGCTGGTTCTCGGGGGGAGCCAGGGGGCGCATCGAGTCAACCTCCTGATGCTGGCCGCCGTGGAACTGCTTGCAAAGGAAAAGGTACCCATGCGCCTCATGCACCAGACCGGGGCCGCGGATCAGGAAATGGTGGCGCAGGGCTATGCGCGCCTGGGCATTGAAGCGCAGGTCACGCCGTTTATCGGGGATATGGCCCAGGCGTACGCCCAAGCAGATCTGGTGGTGTCCCGTGCCGGGGCGACCACTCTGGCGGAATTGGCGGTGATGGGGCTGCCGGCTTTGTTGATCCCCTATCCATATGCTGCCGATAATCATCAGGTAACTAACGGGGAATACTATGCAAAAGGAGGCGGGGCACTGGTGCTGGCAGAGTCTGCGCTCACCGGAGAAATTCTTGCACGGGCCATCAGCGAACGCTTGCATAACGCCGAAGAGTTACATACAATGGCCGCCAGCATGAAGTCGATGGCAGTGCCGGATGCCACGGACAGAATCGTGGATGCATGCTTGCAGCTGGCGGCCCGGAAGGGGGGGCACTTATGATCTTCTTTTTTTACGACAGCGGGCTTCTTCATGTATAGAAAAACCAAACATATTCATTTCGTCGGCATCGGCGGCATCGGCATGTCGGGGATCGCCGAATTGCTGTTGAGTCTCGGGTACCGGGTGAGCGGCTCCGACCTGCGCTCCACCGACATCACCAGACGACTGGAGCAGATGGGTGGTGTCATTCGGGAGGGGCATGCGGCGGGTTGGGTGACCGGGGCGGATGTGGTCGTGACCTCAACCGCTATTCCCGCCGACAATCCCGAGGTGGTCGCTGCCCACGAAGAACATATCCCGGTCATTCAACGGGCGGAAATGCTGGCCGAGTTGATGCGCCTGAAGAAATATGGAATAGCGGTGGCCGGCAGCCACGGCAAAACCTCAACCACTTCCATGGTGGCCGCAGTCCTGGGCGAAGCCGGACTCGATCCGACCGTGGTGGTCGGCGGCAAAGTGCATGGGCTCGGCAGTAACGCCAAACTGGGCGAGGGCGAGTTTCTGGTCGCCGAGGCCGATGAGAGCGACGGCTCCTTTTTGAAATTGTCGCCGGTGATCGAGGTGGTGACCAATATCGACCTGGAACACCTTGATTATTACCGTGATATTGAGCATATTAAAGACATCTTTCTTGAGTTCATCAACCGGTTGCCTTTCTATGGGGTGGCGATCGTCTGTTTCGATAACGACCACATCGCCCAGATACTGCCCCGCATTCAGAAGCGAATCCTCACCTATGGCCTGACCGAGCAGGCGGATTTACAAGCGGTCAAGATTACCTCCGGCAGCGGAGGCGTGCAATTCACCGTGCGGTATCGCGACCAGGAATTGGGTGTCGTCAAGTTGAACCGACCCGGAAAACATCTGGTGTACAACAGTCTGGCCGTCATCGGCGTTGGCCTTGAACTGGAGATCGATTTCGCGGTGATCTCCCGGGCTCTGGCCAATTTTCAGGGTGTGCAGCGTCGGCTCCAGGTCAAGGGCGAGGCCGGCGGGGTGCTGGTGGTTGACGATTACGGTCATCATCCCACCGAAATCAGGGCTACTCTGGACGCGGTGCGGGAAGGGTGGCCCGACCGACGGGTGGTGGTGGCCTTTCAGCCGCATCGCTACAGCCGGACCGCCGGTTTGTTCGCCGAATTCATCACTGCTTTTCGGCGTGCCGATGTGCTGGTGCTGACCGATATCTATGCCGCCGGCGAACAGCCGATCGAAGGGGTTTCCTCCGAACATCTGCTGGAGAGCATCAAGCAGCATGGGCAGCGGCACACCTATTTAATTCCCCAACTGGTCCAGCAACCGTTGGCCCTGGCGCCTTTGCTGCAGCCAGGGGACCTGCTGTTGACCCTGGGGGCAGGGAATATCGTCCGGACGGGCGAGCAGATTCTGCAACTCCTCGGAGAAATAAAAGATTGAAACAGGTAGACGCGAGCAGGCCCGGAACACCGGGCATACGCACATCGACAACCAGGAAATGTCCCCTTGCCCTACAATTGATAAGCATATGCGTATGAACAGCCAGCAACGCGCGGAACTCGCAGCGCTTTGTCGAACCGTCCGCTGGGATGTCGACATGGCCTCCTACTCGACCTTCCGCACCGGCGGCATGGTCGAGGCTATGGCGGAGCCCGGCGGCGCCGACGAATTGGCCGCGCTCCTGCGCTGGCTGCACCTGCAGCAGGTGCAATGGCGGGTGATCGGCGGCGGGTCCAATATTTTGGTCACCAATGGCTATCATCCGGGCGTTTTTATTCGTTTTCGCGGTTCGGTCGAGGATATGGCGGCCGTCGAGGCCGATGGGGTGGAAGCCGGTGCGGGATGCCGGGTGCAGGTCGGTGCCGGCTGCAGTTTGGCCGCTTTTGTTTCCTGGTGCGCTCGCAACGGTTTGACCGGACTGGAATTCATGGCCGGCATCCCCGGCAGCGTCGGCGGCGCCATCCGGATGAATGCCGGGGCCTTCGGTCATTCAATCGGTGAGGTCTTGCAGCGGCTGCAATGTGCCACCGACCGGGGCGAACTGCTGGAGGCTGATCGGGAGGAAATTGTTTTTAGGTACCGCCACACCACGCTACCGGGAGAACCAGCCGTCAGGATGCTCATCACCGGCGGAGTTTTTCTCCTGCAGCGTGCCGACCGGCAAAGGGTGGCGGCACGCTGCCGGGAAATCGTCGAGCAACGCCGCCAGAAGCAACCATTGGGCGTCGGTTCGGCGGGCTCGTTTTTCAAGAATCCGGCGGGGGATTTCGCCGGTCGGCTGATTGAACGGGCCGGGCTCAAGGGGCTGACGCTGGGGAAGGCGATGGTGTCTCCCAAGCACGCCAATTTTATCGTCAATACCGGCGGCGCTGTGCCCGAGGATATCATCGGACTCATGCAGGAAGTCCGCAGCAAAGTGCTGCAGCAGTCAGGCGTTCTCCTGGAGCCTGAGGTGCATATTTTTTAAAGAGGGTGGGAGAGAGAAGGGCCGATGGCGATTTATACCCCCAAGCAGGCGCCGTCTCGCTCGCAGAAAAGCAGTGGGAAGCCTAGCAGGTTCACCAAGCTGATCGGCATGCTGTTGCGGCGCAAAACCTCGGCGGCGCCGGTTCGGGCTCAGGTCTTGGTGAGCGGGGCTCAACGGACCTTACAAGGAAAACGGGTTGCCCAGATTTTGCTGGTGGTGATTGGTTTTGCCGGTGGCCTGGCGATACTGGCCTGGGGGGGCACCCATCTGCTGCTCAGGTCCGATATTTTTCGGTTGACCGATATTCGGGTTTCCGGTCTTCGCACCGCTACCGAACGGCAGATTCTCGATCTGGCCGGCCTGCAGCAGGGCAGCAGTCTGCTGCAGTTTAATGCCAAGGCCGCCGAGGCGAAAATAGCTGCCCATCCGTGGGTGGAGCAGGTGAAAATTACAGCGCAGTGGCCGTCAGCCGTCGACATTGCGGTCCGCGAGTATCAACCCTTGGCCCTGGTGAATGTCGAGGATGGCAAGGAAAGGCGATTGCGCTATGTCAGTCGGGAAGGGCATGTGTTTGCCGAAGTCGGCCAAGGGCAAGAATTCGATTTTCCGGTCATCACCGGGGTGGTATCGCAGAAGGATGTGGTTGCCAATCAGTTTGTGAAAGGGGGGCTGGCAGAAGCGGCGTGCAGCCTTCTTTTTATGGCTACCAAAGGCAATGCCATCCTGCCGGTTCAATCGGTTTCAGAGGTGCATGTTGACCCGCAGCATGGCCTGGTTGTCTATCTGCTCGATCGTCCTTTTCCCGTCTATTTCGGCAAGGACCGGTTGCAGACAAAATATTTCAGGCTGGTGAAAGTGCTTGAGCAGTTGTACGCCAAGAAACAGGTCGATGCCGTGAAAGAAATTCGAATGGATTATTCTGATGATAAAATCTTGGTTGCCGGAGCGGAAATTGACAGGTGAGGACATGGAAGAGTCGGAAGCGTTAGAACCGCGGGAGCCGGGTGAACTGGTCGCGGCCCTTGATATTGGCACAACCAAAGTCTGTGCCCTGATCGGCGAGGTTTTCGAAGATCGGGTGGAGATCGTCGGTATCGGCACCGCGGCCTCTTCGGGCATGAAAAAAGGTGTGGTCGTCAACATCGAGTCAACGGTCAAGTCGATCCGGCAGGCGGTTGAAGCCGCATCCGACATGGCCGGCTGCGATATCGAATCGGTCTTTGTGGGCATCGCCGGTAACCATATCAAGGGATTCAACTCGCCCGGGATCATCGCCATCAACAATCAGGAGATCAAGGAAAAGGATATCGAGGCGGTCATCCAGGCTGCCCAGACTGTGAAAATCTCCGATAACCAACAGATTATCCATGTTCTGCCGCAGGAATACATGGTCGACGATCACACCGGCATCCAGAACCCCCTGGGCATGACCGGGGTTCGCCTGGTTACCAATGTCCATATCGTGACCGCCGACGTCACCGCCCTGCATAACGTGGTGACCAGCTGCAACCGGGCCGGGTTGACCGTGGCTGAGATCGTGCTGGAGTCGGTGGCTTCGTCGCTGACCGTGCTCGGCAAAGACGAAATGGAATTGGGGGTGGCGTTGATCGATATCGGCGGCGGCACCACCGATCTGGCTATTTTCTGCAACGGCACCATCAAGCATACCTGGGAACTGGCCCTGGGCGGCAACAATCTCACCAGCGATCTTTCGGTCGGTTTGCGCACCCCGTTGCAGGAGGCTGAAGAACTGAAATATCTGTATGGCGGCGCCCTGTCCTCGATGATCAAGGAAAACCACATCATCGAGGTGCCCACGGTTGGTGACCGCAAACCTCGTAAGGTGTCGCAGCGGGTTATGGTTGAGATCCTCGAGGCGAGGATGGAAGAGATTCTGCAGCTGGTCAATAAAAATATCTGCGCCTCCGGCTATCGCAACCGGATCAACGCTGGCATTGTGATCACCGGCGGCACAGCACTGTTGGCCAATATTGTCGAGATGGCGGAGCAGGTCTTTGACCTGCCGGTGCGGATTGGTTATCCGCAGGGCGTGGAGGGAAGGACTGAGGATATTCGCTCCCCCCGATGCACCACTGGAGTCGGTTTGGTTTTGTATGGCAGTAAAGCGAGAAGTTATGTGCAGAAGGAAAAAGGCGGGATGGTCAGCAAGTTGAGAAACTGGGTGAAAAATATCGTCTAAGTATACTAATTTTTCCCTTTAGTGCCACCGAACTTGGTGGTATCTATAAGAGAAATTAATCAGGTAATTTTTTCTTGGGAGAGAAACATGCCGTTCAGGATGGCCGAAGAAGAATCCGTTGCTGTTATAAAAGTGATCGGGGTTGGTGGCGGGGGTGGCAACGCTATTAATACCATGGTCGAAAGTAAATTAGCCGGTGTGCAATTCATCGCCGCCAATACCGATATGCAGGCCCTGGAGAAATCCCGCGCCGATATCCGCCTGCAATTGGGGCCAGGGATCACCAAAGGCATGGGGGCGGGCGCCGATCCGGAAATGGGTCGGGAAGCGGCTCAGGAGAGCTATGACGATCTCCAGAGCGTCCTTAAGGGGGCGGATATGGTGTTCGTTACCGCCGGTTTAGGTGGCGGGACCGGCACCGGAGCTGCTCCGGTGATCGCCAAGCTGAGCAAGGAGGCCGGGGCGCTCACAGTGGCCGTCGTCACCAAACCGTTCTATTTTGAAGCTAAAAAGCGGATGCGCAATGCTGAATCGGGCTGGGAAAAGCTCAAAGAGTATGCCGATACCATTATCACCGTGCCCAACGATCGGCTGCTCAGTCTGATGAATAAGAATTCCACGCTGGTCGATATGATGCAGATGGTGGATAATGTGCTCCTGCAGGCGGTTAAAGGGATCACCGATCTCATCAATCTGCCTGGCCACATCAACGTCGACTTTGCCGACTTGAAAACGGTCATGAAGGAAGTCGGTCCCGCTATCATGGGCTCAGGTGCGGCGGTTGGTGAAAATCGTGCCACCGAGGCGGCCAAGCGGGCCATCGACAATCAATTGCTTGAGGATGTCGGTATTGATGGAGCCCGCGGCATCCTGATCAATATTTCCGCGGCCAAGAATACCCTGACTATGAACGAATTTATGGAAGCATCGGCGCTTATACAGGAAAAAGCGCACGACGATGCCAATATCATTATCGGGGCCTTGTTTGACGAATCGTTGGGCGATGAACTGCGGGTGACGGTTATCGCCACCGGTATTTCCAGCATCGAGGAGCCGGAAATTTCCCAGATCGACGTGGTGCGCACGCATCGCCATGCACAGAAACTGCCGGCAACGACGCGATCCAGGTTGCCGCGACTGCTGGAAGAAGACGCCAGCGGTCCGGAGAGCGCCCCGGTGAGCATTGCCAAGCCCAACATGTTGCCCAAGGGGTTGCCGCGCATGCCCAAACCGATCTTTGACGATCACGAACTCAATGAGTTCGACGAACCAGCCTATCTCCGTAAAAAGGCCAACTGAGCCAAGGGCGTGCATCCAAATCGCTGACCGGAAGTCGGCAGCAATGATTGCAGGCGTCGCAGGGGAATATCTACCAGGTATTCCCCTGTCGTTTTTTCTTGCGGCGCTTACGCGGTGCCCTCTGTTTGGTATTTGTTCTGCGCTTCCATCATGGGAAGCGCTGTTGTCGGCACCCTCCCGAAATGCATTCCGGGTGGCTGTTCTCTCGGTTCCATTATCCTTGGGTTGGTGCTTTGTCTTCCTACTTAACCGCTGAGACCGGTACGGTTCGTAAAAAATGGAAGAATAGGATTCCGGTGGCCCTGCTATACCCGAATGTCTATTCCGTGGCGGTTTCCAACCTGGGTTTTCAACTGGTCTACTCCCTGCTCAACCAGCAGGAGGGGCTGGTCTGCGAACGTTTTGTGTATCCCGATGTGCAACAGCCGCTGCGATCACTGGAGTCCTCTCGTCCGTTGACCGATTTTCCCCTGGTCTTCGGCTCCATCAGCTTTGAGCACGATTACCCCCGACTGGCCGCCATGCTGG
>CAIMMA010000064.1 GCA_903842475.1 uncultured bacterium | reverse complement strand
TGGATGACGGCTCAATGGACACCACCTTCGCCATCGCGGCGAAGGCTGCGCAGCAGCACCCCTGGATCCGGGTGATCAAACGCCAGGACCGCGGCGTGCGGGCGGTGGGGCCGGGGGTCGTCGAGGCCTTCTACTTCGGCTACGGCCAGATCCAGACCGCAGAGTATGATTACATCTGCAAGATGGACGGCGACATCGAGATCGGACCGGACTATTTCTCCACCCTGGTGGATTATTTTGAAAAGGACCCGCAGCTGGGATCGGCCAGCGGCAAGATCTACATCGAGGCGCAGGGGCGCCTGGTGGAGGAGCGTACCAGCGACGAGATGGTGGCCGGCATGGTCAACTTTTATCGTCGGCAGTGTTTTGCCGCCATTGGCGGTTTCGTGCGCCAGGTCCATTGGGACGGCATCGCCTATCACAAGGCCCGCATGACTGGTTGGAGAACCCGCAGCATCCGCAACCCGCGGCTCGACATCGTCCACAAGCGGCTGATGGGCTCCTCGCACCAGGGCATCTGGCACGGCCGCATGCGCTGGGGCCGTGGCCAGTATTTCATGGGGACCCACCCCCTCTACATCATCCCGCTCGGAATCTACCGTATGGAGGAAAAACCGTTCATCCTCGGCGGCCTGGGGATCATCTGCGGCTACTTCAAGGCGATGCTGGACCGGATGACGCGGTATGAGGAGCCGGGCTTCCGCCAGTCGCTGCACGCCTGGCAGTTTGAGAAGCTGAAGATAGGGAAGCGGTTGGAGAAGATTCCTGAGCCGCCCGAGGGGCTGTACCCCCGGGTATGAGTGATGCGTGCGTCACGGGCCGAACAGGCAACTCTTGACAAGGACACTGACAAGACGAATGGCATCACTGGAAGTAAGACAAAATTTGTCCTTTTCATTTCAATAACTTAAACTCATTCATCGGAAGGTCTGCCATGAAACGGTTCACAATGCGGATACTGCTTGGCCTCATACTGATGCTGTCCTCTTCAGTCCCGGCATGGCCGGAGGACACCAACTGGGGGGTCATACCGGTCGGCCAGAGCACCAATATATCCTTTGCCCAGTACGATATAACGAAAAACTTCACGGACACCTACTCATTCTCGCTGCAGTCCGGGTCGGACGCTTCCTATTCCGTAGCGGTCACCTTTGACGTGTGCAAGTCCGGATGCGGCAACCCGGATTTGTCGTACGGAATATTCGATGCCCACGCTACACTCATCAGCGACACCGGTTCGGCGGTCTTGAGCTACGGCGACTACGTGTTCAAGGTCATGGGAACCGGTATGGGGAGCGGCAACAGCGTGGACTACAGCGGATCGATGTCGTTCTTTGTCTCTTCGGTGCCTGAACCGTCCGACACCATGCTGATGCTGACCGGGTGCGCCTTTGTCATATGGGCGGTCCGCCGCAGAAGGGAGCAGGGCATGTGTTTCAGAGAGGCGGTTGCATGAGCCATTTGTCTTCTCCGGCCAGGGTGCGGCACAGGGTCCGGCAATGTGTGGTGATGGCAGTCCTGGTGCTGTGCGGCTGCGGCCAGTCGGGAACCGACAAGAGCCAGGTGGCGGCGCGGGTGAACGCTGACGAGATTTCAGTGCACCAGCTGACCATGGCTCTTGCAAAGTACGTCGGCAGGGAGGGAACAGCCGTGGACCGGGCTGCCATGCTGGAGCGGCTGATCGACCGGCAG
>CAIMMA010000063.1 GCA_903842475.1 uncultured bacterium | reverse complement strand
GTCAACAACTGGGGCGAATAGCTCAGCTGGGAGAGCATCGGCCTTACAAGCCGAGGGTCACAGGTTCGAGCCCTGTTTCGCCCACCAAGAAATACTGGGGTCGTAGTTCAGTTGGTTAGAATGCCGGCCTGTCACGCCGGAGGTCGCCGGTTCGAGCCCGGTCGGCCCCGCCAGTATATGAGGGTAGTTGGAGAAATCCAACTACCCGTTTTTTTTTGCCTTGGGAGCTTGCCCCAAGGCTTTTTTTTTGTGGTCAGCTCAAGATCCAAGAAAAGGCTTGAGTATCTTGCGTTGGTATTTTAAAGATGGCGGTGTTTGCAAATTGGTTCGCAATGCACCTGATTTAGTGCTGGTTGCTCATCAGACGTCAAGCAAATTCATTGTCATTCTAATTCAATCGATGATGCCATGATAATGGTCAACAACAAGAAAGGAGCTGAGGGTATGTTGAAAGACAACAAACGGGTACGAGTTGGGTTGGGCTGTCTCGCGCTGTTCTTGGGGAGCGTTTTTAGTAGCGAAGCCGCCACGCTTGGCTCACACTACCCCCTGGGTGCGGAAGGGGTTCTCGCGGCCTCTGCACCGCCTCCTGGTTTTCATTATCGCATGTATAACATCTGGTATAATTCAAATACCTTAAAAGGTGACAACGGCAACGATCTCCCCGTGGGACTGGACTTGAACGTTTTTGCGTCCGCTCACCGGTTTATTCACGTGACCAATGTGAAAATTCTCGGCGCCGATTTGCTCTACGATGCCATCGTGCCGCTCTTGGATAAAGACATCACCATCAGTGCTGCGAACTATTCCGACAGTCACTCGCTGGCCGTTGGCGATATCACCCTGGAGCCTTTTGTATTATCCTGGCATTTGCCTCGCTGGGATGTTACCGCCGGTCTTGGAGTGATCGTGCCTTCAGGTTCATATGATGCGAGTGAATTTGCCTCTCCTGGACTCGGATATTGGTCAGGCATGCTGACTTTAGGGGCAACGTATTACTTGGATGAGAAAAAAACCTGGTCGTTAAGCGCCCTGACCCGCACGCTGATTAACGGCGAACAGGAAGATACCAACGTGACACCAGGTTCCGAACTTGTAGTTGAGTACGGATTGGGCAAGGAGATTGCCATTAATAACAATTTTTTGATGCGACCCGGTGTGGCCGGTTATGCCTATTGGCAACTGGAGGATGATAGCAGTAATGGGCCCGGGATAGTAGCCGACCAGCGAAAACAAGCGCATGCGATCGGCGGCGAAATTAATTTTTTCTATATTCCCATGCTGTTGCAGTTGAACCTAAGGGCGCTGTATGAATACGGTGCCGAGAATACCGCTGAAGGGTCACAGTTTGTCGCGATCTTGACAAAATCTTTTTGATATTGAACCCAAAAAACTTTTTCTACTGATAAACGGGCAATCTGTTGCCATGCGTTGGCCTTGCCCGCAGTGAGGGTGATTGTCCCGGATGGCCAGTTGCTGCAGCATAAGCTCTTTTAGTCTTGATGATGGCAGTGCACCGAGGACGGATTGCTGAATCAGCTCTTTGGAGAGTGCTTTGTTTTAGCTTTGAGAGGAATTGATCGGTCCGGGGCAATTCCTCTCAAATTTTTTGCTTTGAACTCTCCTCAATAGAATAACCGAGAGTTTCAGTTTAAATCGCACCGTCCCCGGAGCATCCTTCAACCTGATCAATCCTCGTATGGCTGACCATTCCGACACTTCACCCGAGCATTGTTAGTCACCTGCCTTTTTCGGTTTTTTGGTCGCCCAGGTCATGTCGGCTGATTCAGGATTTGACCACGGAGTATAGTTAGTTTCGATTCGATGCCCCTATTTATTTCTAGGGTAGCAGGGCGGGGTGGCGAATTTATCAAGCGGGATTTTGCTAATATGCTTGACATGTAGGCAGGGTTTCGATATATAAAAGAGTTTAAAATTTAGTGTTTTCATCATCGATGCTTTTTATAAGGAATTAGGAGTTTTTCATGGCAAATCACAAGTCCGCAGAGAAGAGAGATCGTCAATCCAAAATGCGCCGTCTGCGCAACCGGATGAACAAATCTGCAATGAAAACCGCAATCCGCCAGGTTGAAGAGGCCCTTGTGGCTGGCTCGGAAGAGACTGCGAAAGCTGCCCTGACGGTCGCCATCCCGCTGATTTACAAGACGGCTGCCAAAGGCACCATCCATAAGAAAAATGCTTCGCGCAAGGTTTCCAGGCTGACCTTGCGTGTCAACAAGATGCAACCGCTCGCCTAAGGCGGCGCTGCTTACTTCTTTTTACTTCCGTATGTGAAAAGCCATGGGAGCAATCCGCTGCCATGGCTTTTTTTGTTTTTATCAGGTTGTAAGGGCCTTTTTCCAGGACCAGAGAGACCGTTGCTGTAGTTCTCCGGAAGGCTTCCTTCGACCGGAATACGGTGTGAGGAGAAACTGGTTACCCTCCTGTTGCGCCAGATGTTTCTGGCGGGCAGGTGCGACCACCAACCTTCCGCACCATTGAAGAACGACAGGTTTCCTTCATGTATTTTCCCGCCTCTCATGCTTTTGCAGAAATGATCGGCAACTCCGATCTTGTCCCGGTGCACCGCACCATCATCGCCGATCTCGACACCCCCCTGACCATCTTTGCCAAAATCGCCGGCGACGATCCCTATGCGTTTCTGTTCGAGTCCATGGAAGGCGGTGAAAAATGGGGCCGTTATTCCTTTATCGGCCTTGACCCCCTGGTGACCTTCACCAGTCTCCGCGATCGGGTCTGGATGGCGTATCCCGGCAGTGCCGATGATGCCACCGACCAAACCGGGATCAATCCGCTGGCCGAACTGAAAAAACTCCTGGCCTCGTTTTCAGTGAGCAATGCCCCCGGCCTGCCCAGGTTCTACGGCGGAGCCGTTGGATTTCTCGGGTACGACATGGTGCGGTTTATGGAAAAAATTCAGGACCGGCACCCGCCGCTTGATCTGCCAGACAGCTCCTTCATGGTTCCCGGTATCGTGCTGATTCACGATTCGGTCCAACAGAACCTGACCATTGTCTGCAACGTTTGGAAACGTGATGACACCGCCGCCGAAAAGCTCTATTCCCAGGCCTGCCGGCGGATCGACCAGATCGTCGCTCTTTTGAAAGAACCCATTCCCCCGCCATTCACCACCCAACAGCAGTCGGCTGAGCACCAGTTCACCTCCAATATGGATGAAGCAGGTTTCGCAGCCATGGTGCGGCAGGCCCAGGAGTATATCCTGGCCGGCGATATCATCCAGGTGGTGTTGTCGCAACGCTTTCACGCTGAAACCACGCTGAGTCCTTTTGCCTTGTACCGTGCCCTGCGGCATATCAACCCCAGTCCCTACCTTTTTTATCTCCGGCACAAAGATATGGTGCTGATCGGCAGCTCGCCGGAGATTCTGGTTCGGCTTGAAGATAACAAGATCGAATTGCGTCCTATAGCCGGGACCCGTAAACGGGGGCGAAGCCCTGAGGAAGATCTGGCCCTTGAAAAAGAATTGCTCGCCGATCCCAAAGAACGGGCCGAGCATCTGATGCTGGTGGATCTGGGCCGCAACGACGTCGGTCGGGTTGCCGAGAACGGTTCCGTCGAGGTCCGTGACCTGTTGGTGATCGAGCGTTACAGCCATGTGATGCACATCGTTTCCGGGGTACACGGTACATTGCGGGCCGGACTGGATCAGTTCGACGTGATGGATGCCTGCTTTCCTGCGGGCACGGTGAGTGGCGCCCCCAAGATTCGGGCGATGGAGATCATCGATGAACTCGAAGTCAGCCGCCGTGGCCCTTATGCCGGGGCGGTCGGTTATTTTGGCTTCTCCGGCAATATGGATTTCTGTATCACCATTCGAACCTTTATCACCAAAGGCAACGACCTGTGGATTCAAGCCGGAGCCGGCATTGTCGCTGATTCCGATCCGAAGAAAGAATACGAGGAAACCATCAATAAGGCCATGGGGCTGCGCCGGGCCGTGGAACTGGCGGAAAAGGGGTTTTAAGCCGTGATAGTCATCATCGATAACTACGATTCATTTACCTATAACATTGTTCAGACCCTGGCGACCGCTCCGCCCGCTGCGCCTGCCGATTGGTGCGCGCCGGAGATCAGGGTGTTTCGCAACGATGCGATTACGGTGGCTGAGATCGAGGCCATGGGCCCGGACCGGCTGCTGATCTCTCCGGGGCCCTGTACTCCGAAAGAGGCCGGTATCTCCATTGAGGCTATACTGCACTTCAGCGGCCGGATCCCTATCCTCGGGGTCTGCCTTGGTCACCAGTCCATCGGGGATGCCTTTGGCGGCAGGGTTATCCGGGCCGGCCGGCTGATGCATGGCAAAACGAGCCCAATCCATCATGATGCTCACGGGGTTTTTACCGGGCTGGCCAACCCGTTTGACGGTATGCGGTACCATTCCCTGGTGGTGGAGGAGGGGTCGCTGCCCGATTGCCTCCTGGCTACCGCCCATACCGACCAGGGCGAATTGATGGGGGTGCGGCATAAAACCCTGGCAATCGAGGGCGTGCAGTTCCACCCTGAATCGATCATGACCGGCCCGGGCAACATTCTGCTCCACAATTTCCTCCGGCCTGATTACGAACAACTGCTTCGCGGCCGCGGCTGATCGACGAAAATCACAAGAAAAGAGACGGCCATGATAAAAGAGGCTATCGGCAAGATTGTTTCGCTCCAGCACTTGAGCGAAGTAGAAATGATCGCGGTAATGCAGGAGATCATGGGTGGTGAGGCAACCGCTGCCCAGATCGGTGCGTTCATCACCGGCCTGCGGATGAAGGGCGAAACCATCGATGAAATCGTCGGTGCGGTCAAGGTGATGCGGGCCAAAGCAACCTTTATCGATGCCGGCGTCAACACCGCCGGCGGTGAGGTGCTGATGGATATCGTCGGCACCGGCGGCGACGGCTCGGGCAGTTTCAATGTCTCGACCACCACCAGTTTCGTGGTGGCCGGGGCCGGTGTGCCGGTGGCCAAGCACGGCAATCGTGCGGTTTCCTCGCACTGCGGCAGCGCCGACGTGCTGGAGGCCCTCGGGGTCGACCTCAGCATGGCGCCGGATAAAGTGGCGGCCTGTGTCCGCCAGGTGGGCATCGGTTTTCTTTTTGCGCCCATGCTGCACGGGGCCATGAAATATGCCATCGGTCCACGACGTGAAATCGGCATCAGGACCTTGTTTAATATACTGGGGCCCATGACCAATCCCGCTGGCGCCAATGTACAGCTGACCGGTGTCTTTTCCCGCGAACTGACCACCGTCCTGGCCGAGGTCCTGGTGCGGTTTGGCATGAAACGGGCTATTGTGGTCTGGGGCGAAGGTAACCTCGACGAGATGACTATCACCGGCGCCACCCACATTGCCGACGGCTATCAGGGCAAGGTGACCGCCTCGATCCTCCAGCCCGAAGATGTCGGCCTGCGCACCGCCGGCCTTGAAACCATTCGGGGCGGCGCCACGGCTGTGGAATCTGCGGCCCAGGTCCGTGCGGTCCTGAGTGGCGAGCCCGGGCCGAAACTGGACATGGTGCTGTTGAATGCCGGCACGGCCTTGATGGCCGCTGGACTGGTACCGGATATCAAAGATGGGATCGCCGTGGCCCGTGAGGTGGTGACCTCGGGTGCGGCCCTTCACAAACTGGAACAACTGGTCCGTTTCTCTCAAGCTTGAGCAGGCGTTGTCCCCTATGATTCTCGATACTATCGTTGCCCGAAAAAAAGAAGAAGTCAACGTCCTCAGAAAACGCGGCCTGCCCATAATGGATACCCCTGCTGCTCCGCCGCGCGGCTTCATCAGCGCGTTGACCGCTGCCCCCGGCGTGGCCATCATTGCCGAGGCCAAAAAAGCCTCGCCATCCAAAGGGGTGATTCAGCCAGATTTCGATCTGGTCCGCATTGCCTTGAAATACCGCGAGGGGGGCGCCCATTGCCTCTCGGTGCTGACCGATGTCGATTTTTTCCAGGGAGCACTGGCGTACATTCCCCTGGTGCGAGCAACCGTTGAACTGCCGGTGCTGCGAAAGGATTTTATTATTGATCCCCTGCAGATTCAGGAGGCGAGTCTGGTTGGCGCCGACGCCATCCTGCTGATTGCCGCTATCCTCGATGTGGTCCAGTTGCGTGAATATCGATTGCTGGCCGAATCGCTGGGCATGGATGTGTTGGTCGAGGTTCACGACGAGCGGGAACTTGCGTCGGCGCTGGCGGCTGAGAGCAGGCTGATCGGCATCAATAATCGCAATCTAAACGATTTCTCGGTCAGCCTGGAAACGACGTTTCGTCTTTTACAACTGATCCCCCCCGGTATTCCCGTGGTCAGCGAATCCGGGATTGCCACCGTGGACGATATGAAACGATTGAAAGCCGCCGGGGTCAAAGCGGCGCTCATCGGGGAAAGTCTGATGCGGGCCGGTCAGCAAGACCTGCTGTTGCGGGAATTCTTATCGGCATGAACGGCCCCAGGCGCATCCGCATTAAGATCTGCGGCATGACCCGCCTTGAGGACGCCCTGTGCGCGGTGGAGGCCGGAGTGGACGCCCTGGGCTTCATCTTTTATGCCAAAAGCCCACGATCCATCGAGCCGTCGGCAGCTCAACGGATTATCGCCCAACTGCCGCCTCTGGTCGATGCGGTGGGCGTCTTTGTCGATCATGAGCTCTCGCAGGTCGAGGCGATTGTCAAGCAATGTGGCCTTGGCTATGCCCAACTGCATGGGGCGGAGTCCCCCGAAGATTGTCGACTACTTGCCCGGATGGCCGCCCCCTGCCAGATGCTCAAGGCTTTGCGGGTTGGTCCGCTGTCCACGGCTGCCGAAGTGGCCTCTTATCAGGACAGCGTCCAGGGGTTCGTGCTTGATACCTATCACCAAAAGGCTGTGGGCGGCACAGGCGCCACCTTCGACTGGTCGATGATCGCTCATCTCAAGCTCGCCAAACCCTTCCTGCTGGCCGGTGGACTTACGGTCGGCAATATCCGTGCCGCCCTGGAACAGGTCCGCCCTTATGGGGTGGATGCCAATTCCGGATTGGAGACAGCCCCGGGCCTTAAGGATCATGGTCTGATCAGGCGGTTTGTTGCCGCTGTTCGGGAGTTTGAAGCCGATCGTTTAACGGGCCAGCAGTAAGGCATACCGGAACCCCTCGAACTCCAGCTTTTTTTCATAGATTTTGGCCTTGGCCAGCGAATTACTGGCAAAAACCATGACCCTGTACAGATTCATGCCGGCCGCCGGATACTGCTGGATGATCACGTCGCGCCCTCTGTTGGCAAAAGCCTTGGCCAACGTTCGGGCGTTCTCAATTTTTTCGAATGCCCCCACCTGCACAAAGAAATTTCCCTTGTCAAAATCCTGAACCACCGGCGGTTTCTTAACCGGTTGGGCTGTGGACGGTGTCTTTGCAGATGCCGCCGGTGCTGCTTCTTCTGTTTCCTGCTGCTGCCCCAGCGCGACAATCTCGACCTGGGCAGTTCCCTTGCCGATGATTCCGAGATGTTCGGCCTTGGTGTAGGTCAGATCGAGGATTCGTTCCTGAACAAAAGGGCCGCGATCGTTGATCCGCACCGTGGTCGTCTTGCCGTTTTCGAGATTTTTCACCAGCAGCACGGTGTCCATGGGCAGGGTCTTGTGCGCCGCGGTGTCGCCGTACATATCGTAGGTTTCGCCGTTGGAGGTCTTTTTGCCGTGAAATTGCTGGCCGTACCAGGAAGCCTTGCCCCGTTCTTCATACCCATGGGACGAGGGGATCGGGAAATAGGTGATGCCGTTGATCACATAGGGCCGTTGGGTCGCCTTACTTTTTGATTTTTTCTTGCCGGGTTGAGTAACTTCGCCGGAGGGCAACCGCGTACCGGTTTTTGCAGCGCAGCCGAAGTTGAGCATTAGCCAGAGGCAGCACAAGAGCAGGGCAACGATGGTGTTGCGAGAGGTTGCGGTGTGCATTAAAATTACTTGCGTGCAGGGGGCAGGAGGTGCTTGAACCGATCAAGATAGAACAATCCGGCATGTCCGGTGGTGTGAGGTGTGTAGGGCCGCAAACCGTCATCCTTGCCCTTGAGATTGTCGAACGGCACCTGACCGTTGGCCTCTACCATTGAAAGGCGGAGGTCGAGAACAGGCCGGAAAACCTTGATGATGCCATCGGCATCTTTTTGAATGAGGATGTTCTCCCACCGGCGTTGACCATAGCCCATATACCAAACTCCCGGACGCGATTCTCCGGTCAACCCGTCGCGCATGGTTGGCGGCAGTTCTTGTTGGCTGCTGTTGATGTTATGTTCCAATAAGCGTTCAATTTCGGAGCTGGATTGCACGGTCAATCGTTCC
>CAIMMA010000062.1 GCA_903842475.1 uncultured bacterium | reverse complement strand
TCGCGGCATGGCCCTGGCTGATGGCCCAGGCGAAGAAGGTGCGCAGGGCGGCGAGGCGGCGGTTGATGCCGGCGGGCTGGCGGCCTTGATCCAGCAGATGGTTACGGTAGCGCTGGATGTCGAAGGTGGTGACCTCGATGGGAGGGACCTCTTTGTTGAGCCGACTGGTGAGCCAGGCGAAGAAGGCGGAGACGTCGCTCCGGTAGGCATCCACGGTGTGTGCGCTGCGGTCCTGGCGGAGCAGGGAGGCGGTGAAATCGTCGATGGGAAGGGGCATCGGGCACCTCCGGCGGTGGGTCTCAGATTATGCGAGCGGTTTTGAGGGTGATAGCGACCCACGAATGGCCTTGATCTGCCCGATTGTAGCCCATTTCGAGGTAGAAGTCAACGCATAATAATACTTATCGGCAGGCTGGCAAAAGCATCAGCGCGCCAATACGATCAACTCCACCTGAGATCAAAATGCCTTTCATTCAGATAGAGATCACATCCCATTGGCTGGCTGTGGTAACATGCGTCCTGACAACAGTCGCTCATATTGCTTGCCCAAGAAACGGGATTGCAGAAGCTCAAAACGCCTTTGTGCCCAGTGCAAGGTTATGGTAAAATGGATGCCAATAAATCAGATTGCATTGCAGATCGCTCTCGTCAACAAGCATGCTGGGTTGGTCCTGTCTGTCTTCGAAGTGGTAGCCTCTTGCTTGATGTCGTTTGGAGGTCCAACTGCTTAGGACTGAGACCATGACCCAACGCTGTCTAATCGTCGGTTGCTCGAAAACTAAACTACACTCCCTCGAACCTCTGCCAGCAATCCAGCTGTATGATGGACCAACCTACCGAGTGATTCGGAGATTCCTCGGTCACGCATCTTTGTTAGATCACAGCCTGGATGTGTTTGTTCTATCAGCCGAACACGGTTTGATAAGAGCTGACACGGCAATACCTACCTATGATCGCCTGATGACACTGAAACGTGCCGAGGAGTTGCGCCCGGGGGTACTGAATGTGGTGCGCGATGTAATTGGCTCGCAACGGTATTCAGAAATTTTCCTGTCGATGGGTAGGACATATCTCGCTGCGTTGGTCGGCTTCGAGAGCTTGCTGCGGCAACCAGTGAAGGTGATCATCTCTGCAAGCTCTTCTGGTCAGAAACTCACCGAACTCAAACGATGGCTCTGGAGTTTGAAAGAAAGCCCAATCGCAGCAAGAAGCGCTGTGACAGTAGCGAGCCCCAAGGTTATACCGCAGTCTGTCACCCTTCGCGGACGGTGCGTACAAATGACCACTCAGGAGGCCGTGACGCGACTGGAGTATGTGATAGATCAAGCCGAAGCCAATGGTTCTGCCCGCGTCGTCCGAGACTGGTACGTGGACATTAAAGGGGAGAAACTTAGTCCAAAGTGGGTTGCCTCCTATCTGTTCAATGTGCCTGTTCGGGAGTTCTCCGCCGACGAAGCACGCCGTGTGCTGAATGGGCTGGGCCTGATCTGTCACCGGGCCCGGGCAGATGCTTGACCTGTCATACTGGATCTCCTTGGATGGGCATACTGTCTCAATGCAGGGAGGCGGCCTCTATGATTGGGTCTTCGCCACAATCCACATGCGCGGCCACCAACCACTGATGTTGTTAGTGGTCGGTTCTGTTGCGATCTGCTCCAGTTTGGAACAGGTCACGAACTTTGGCATCGTTGGTTTTTGCGACGAAGCTTTCCGAAACAGCGATTACCCATCCACCAAAATGCTGAGCTATTTCATGACCTACCTTGGACGCGATGAGTTGGTTGTGGTACTCGTTAATGAACTGCGGCACTCGGTGCACGCGCATGACCGCATCAGATTTGACGATCTGGTCGGGGACAGACTTAGCGATGTCTTCATGTATGCAATTACCTGCCTTTCGCTAGCAGCAGTTCCGGATCTTGAACATCAGATCGCTGAAGCTACTAAGTCTAGAGACTGGA
>CAIMMA010000061.1 GCA_903842475.1 uncultured bacterium | reverse complement strand
AGTAATATGGCTATGTCGGGACAACTGAGCAACGGGTGCGACTTCTCCTGCTCTCTTCTGGTTTCCAGCATAAAGAGCATATACATCATAACCATGGCCATATGATGATGCCAGGCCAGCCAGCCTCGAATCTGATACTGATCCATCCCGCCTGTCGTTTTGGCATCCTGGAAGGATCGCTCAACAAAAAAACGTTGCCCCTGCATATAAGCGAGTCGTTCAGGGGTCGTCTCTGGCGGGGCATTGGAAAGGCTGTACTTGATGGTTTTTTGGGAGTCAGTCTCTCGCCTGACCACAAGGTGCCATTGGCGGACGGACTGATTTTGGTCAAGCCAAACCCAGACTCGCTGCGTGAGTATATCTACCTGCAGCCGTCCTTTGGTGGAGTCGCGAATGCTTAGGCGGGCTATTTAAAATGGCTCTCTCCGCACCCCGATTCAGCCCCGATCCGTCGAACGAGACCAGCTTTATGAGCAATACAAGACACTCATGCAGGAAAGACAAGGCAAACTCGACGCCAGCCGGCAACAATCCGCCCAAGACATGCAGGCTGTCATGAATTGGGCAGACGCCGAACGCATGGCGCTCGACCGGCGCATTCTGCCGCACTCCACCAAAATCAAGTTGCGTCAACTTGTGAATGTGAAGCAACGTCAGGCAATCGTGGATGTACGGGAAGTCAGCAATACCAACCTCCAGGCAATCCGGCAATCATACCCGTACCACAACTGGAACGGCTATTTAAAGTGGCAGGCGGAGCAAGGCAACAAGACCGCGCTGGAGGTGCTGCGCTCCAAAGCTGCGAAAAATAACGCCGCCGAAGCTGACCAGGAAAAACCATCCCGTCACGAATAAGAAAATCAGCAAAAGAGCAGCCAAATCGAGAAAGCTTTCCTGGATAAAGAACGGCAAATCATTATGTCGTCCGTTCACGGGAAGCGCCGAAACGGTTTATTGGCCATTACCCGCATGCAACAACTGGAGGCTTTGGAAAATTTACGCCACCCAGCCGACATGGAAAACGATCGAAGATTGTTTTCCGGTGTCCGCCACACCATCGACAACAATGGCACTGTCATTTTCACGCTTGCCGGCGGCGGCACGATCCGTGACTCCGGCCGCAAGATCTATTACTCCCAGGACGAAACAACGGAAAAAGCGGCCATAATCTACAGCCAGGCCCGGCTCGGCAAGAACGTCCAGTTAACGGTCAACTCCATTGAGCGAAAACCTTATGAGCGAAACAACAGAACTGGTCACTACCAGCCCTACCCTGCTGTCTTTGGGCAAAGCAATAAAAACTGCCTGCGCAGCTTGTCCGAACTCGATGTGGTTCGGATCGGAAAAGTCCCTGAAATGCTTCTGCCGGGTCATGCACGTAATGACCTGGAGCGATGAAGAAAAAAGCCAGATCGCCCTCTGCGACGGGCTATTTTTCGGGGAAGATTCTGTTTAATAAAGAACGCTAAGGACCTGTTAAATAGTGCTTGGACAAAAACAGAAAAACGAATATTCGGTGAGGATAATACAGACCAATGAACCAGACCCACTTTACCCCAAAACAATTGGCGGAACGACTTCAGATATCGGAATACACCTTCTGCTCTCCAGTTTGTCTATAGCCCGATTAAGAACACGCCGCCGTTTGCTTGGACGATAGACATACAACGCTCCGGAAAAGGGAAGGAATAACTTATCCATCAACCCGGCATTTTGTCTGGCAGGGTGTTGGAGCGATAAAATGAGATGAGATTGAGATGTTCCACAAAATCAGCAGCAATCTTTTCAAGACGGTCATCGGCGGTTATCACCTCGTAGTCTTTACCGAGGAGTTTTTCCAACAAGGCCTCCTGGTCTGGATCCAACTCAGCTTTGTTGATAGCGTCAGCGATACGGTCATTCAGATCGAGCCGGGTGATCCCCAACTTTTCCCCCCGGTTCTCGTAGACCAATTTTACTGTCGCGCCATCCTCTTCGGATCGTTTAAAATTGTAACAGGAAACGTAATCCCCGAAGATACGGCGGGTCAGGTGATCATGCTTGAATAATGGCGTGCCCGTAAAGCCTAGGAATGCTGCATTGGGAAGAGCCATTCGCATATTCCGGGCCATCTTCCCAGCCTGAGTGCGGTGCGCTTCATCAGAAATAACAATGATGTCGTCT
>CAIMMA010000060.1 GCA_903842475.1 uncultured bacterium | reverse complement strand
GGGCAGCCATCGGAAACCATGCAGGCGACCAGGGGGACCAGGGCGACCAGGGGGACCAAGGAGACTCCGAGGGCTGTTCTTGGAAATTCATCTTTGCTTTTGGCGGGGGCGTCCCCTTTGTCCCCTCTGTCCCCTTGGTCGCCCTGGTCCCCTGTATTTAAAGCCCCCGCCATTTTCGGCCGTCCTATGGGATGGCTGTGAATTAAGAGTTAAGAAATACGCCGGTCCCCGGCATCTTCTAATGCTTTGTCTTTTGGGCTTCGGCCTGCAGGCGTTTGGCCTCATCGAGGCACCGGCGCAGGGCAGGGGATTTTTGGGCAGGCGCCTCCAATTCCTTCATGAATCGCCGGACATCCGCATCTCCCGCCAGCTGCGACAACCGGACCAGGCCGGCCGTTACCGTTTCGCTGGCATTCAGACTGGCGCCCGCCGCATCCTTTGCCTCAAGCGCGCAGACGACATAGGCTGCCTGCCGCACCAGATCCATCTCGTTAACCTTGATCTTTTCCTGGTAGGCCAGGTTGAGCATCAGGGCATTCCCCTGCAAATCTCCCTGCTGGTAGTCGCGGAGACGGTTGACCAGCATCATACCGCCGACACCGGTCAGCAGGCCGGCTGTAAAGGAGATGACGATCGCGGCCATCACTTTCCAGGCAAGTTTGCGGTCCATTTCCATGATCATCCCTTCTTCGCTCCACTAGTAGTGTGGTGTTTTGCAAATAACTGATAGAATCAAGGTTCTGCTGGCAAAGGGATGTGACTCCTGCGGTGTCGCCGCATTCTCGGACCAGATGGGAAACGATGGAAATGACCTGGGCCAAGTTCAACCGGTTCCAGGACAGCTATCTACATGTTCAAATCTGCCATCCATTCCCGAACGTGAGATTTGACGCCAGATACTCAAGGTAAGAGCCGTATGCGGTAGCTCCGCAAGTACGGATCTGTACAGGGGTACTGGGAAATCGATATCCCTACCGTGACCAACGGGGACGGGTGCCTACTCGAACCGCACCTGCCAGTCGATGGTGGCGGTTTTGGCGCTGTCGATAGCGAGGATGACCAGGTTGGGATCACTGGCGGGTTCGAGCTTGCAGCCGGGAGCGGCGGCGACCGCTTTGGCGCCGTTGGTGGCAAGGAAGATCCTGAAGGTCTCGTTGGCGGCGACCGTGGCACTGCCGGAGAGGGTCTTTCCCCGGGCATCCCAGACTGGTTTCTGCGGCAGGTCCAGCAGCCCCTGCATGATGTGGCGGCTGGTGGAGATGAATTGAGGATTGGGCTCGACAGCGTGGATGGCCAGCATCCGGGCTTCGCCGGGGCGGAGGGTCTGCGTGAGCTTGTCGGTTCCCTTGAATCTGCCGGCCAGGCTGTTGTTCCAGAAGTCATAGACATAGTATTCCCTGGCCGGATCGAGGCCAAGCGCGCCGTCGACCTGGTCGCCGGCCAGCGGCACGGAGAGGGTTTCCTCCTGGCCGGGCAGAGTGGTGTTGAAGAGGGTGACCTGATGCCAGCCGGAGGTGACGGCATAATCATAGATCCGCGGGCAGGTGCCGGGGCGGACAAAGGCATCGACGGGGCGGGCGCTCCTG
>CAIMMA010000059.1 GCA_903842475.1 uncultured bacterium | reverse complement strand
GCTTTCTCATTGCCGCCGTATTGCTGCTGCTGATGGACCGCCAGATGCTCGCCGGCCCGAAGGAACTCGCCCGATGGCCCTTTGCCCTGCTCAGCCTGCTGGTGCTGGCCGGACTCTTCGCGGTCGTGGCCTTGCTGGTCCGCGCCCGGGTCAACAGCCTTTCCCGGACCCTTACCGAGTATCAGCAACAGTTGGAGACCGCCAACCAGGAGCTGGAGACCGCCAAAAATAATTTTGAGCAGCGGGTGGAACGCCGCACCTTTGAAATTTCAGTGGCCAACGCCTCGCTCAACCGAGAAATCGCCGAACGCATTCAGGCCGAGACCGAAACCAAACGAATTAAACGCCAGATGGAGTTGATCCTCGAATCCGCGGGTGAAGGAATATTCGGCCTCGATATCAAGGGCAAGGTCACCTTTGTCAACCAGGCCGCCGCCCTGATGCTGGGCTGGGAGCCGGATGAGCTGATCGGCAAGGCCCATCACGCCCTCATCCACCATACCCGCCCCGACGGTTCGCCTTACCCGGCCGATCAATGCCCCATCCACCAGGCCTACCGAGACGGCAAGGTCCATTTCGGCTCCGACGAGATCTTCTGGAACCATGACGGCACCAGCTTTCCGGTCGAATATATCAGCACGCCCATCCTGGAAAACCGGCAATTGACCGGGGCGGTGGTGGTTTTCAGGGATCTGACCACTTTTCGGTAATCACTCTGCGGGAGAACACCATGAACAGCTTGGAGCAAGGCAACGCCATCCTGGTGATTGACGACGAAGAAAGCCTACGCAATACCTTCCGATTTTTCCTGCAGAATCAAGGGTACGGGCCGGTGGTAACCGCCGCCACCTACGAGGAGGCCCTGGGAGAAATCAGCAGCCGCCGGTTCGACCTGATCATCAGCGATATCATCCTCGGCGGCAATACCGGCATCGATCTGCTCAAACGCATCCGGGAAATCGGCCTCAGCTGTCCGGTGGTGATGATCACCGGTTATCCCACGGTGGAAACCGCGTCCGAGGCCGTCCGCCTGGGCGCGTTTGATTATATTCCTAAACCGGTGGAAAAGGAGGCCCTGCTGAAGACCGCCCGACTGGCCCTGCGGCAGCATCAACTGGAACAGGGTAAACGGCAGGCGGAACAGGAGCGGGAACGGTACCGCACCTTTCTTGAAACGGTGTTCAAAAGCGTCACCGACGGGATCGTCACCGTGGATACCAATCTGGGCATTATGGAGATGAACCCCGCCGCCCGGCTGCTGTTCAACGAATTACAGCCGGGCATGGCCGACCAGAAGACCATCGTCGCCCTCTGCGGGCAGGAAGAATTTCTCCCTTTAAAAAAAGGACTGCTCCAGGTGCTGAAAAACGGTCATGAAAGCAGCCCGCACCTGTTCGAATGCCGCGGTGTCGACCGACAGAAAAAAGTACTGAGCGTTGCCACCGCTCCACTCAAGGATGGTGCCGGTGGTCTGGCCGGAGCAGTGATGGTGATCCGGAACCTAACCCCGCCCGAACCGCTGCCCTCCGCCCGGCGCCAGCGATTCCACCGCTTTCTCGGCAGCAGCGATGCCATGCAGGCCGCCTATACCATGATCGAAAATGTCGGTCGAGTCGACCTGGCGGTCCTGATCACCGGCGAATCGGGTACGGGCAAGGAACTGGCCGCTGAAGCGCTGCATGAGGAAAGCCATCGCAAAAACCGGCCGCTTATCAAGGTCGATTGCACCGCCATCCCGGAGACCTTGCTGGAAAGCGAACTCTTCGGCCATCGCAAGGGTTCTTTTACCGGGGCCGACCGTGACCGTATGGGGCGCATCCTTCAGGCGGATGGCGGCACCCTGTTCCTCGATGAAATCGGTGATATTTCGCCGATGATGCAGCTTCGACTGCTGCGCTTTCTCCAGGAAAACACCTTTTACCCGGTGGGCCAGGATATGCCGCTGCATGTCGATGTCCGGGTGATCACGGCCACCAATGTCAACCTCAAGGAGAAGGTCCGCTCCGGAGCCTTTCGCGAAGATCTTTATTTCCGCCTGCGGGTCATTGATGTCATCCTGCCGCCGCTGCGGGAACGGGGCGACGATATTCTCCTGCTCGCCCAGCACTTCATCGAAAAGATCGCCCCCAAGGTCGGCAAAACCATTAACGGTATTTCTGATCAGGCCCGGCAACTGCTGCTGCAATACCCCTGGCCCGGTAATGTCCGTGAACTCGAACACGTGATGGAACGGGCCTGTATTCTTTGCCAGGGAACCACCATCGCCACCGATCAACTGCCCACGGAAATCACCGCCCACCTCCTCCAACCGGCGCCGCTAATTCCCCATGGGTTCGATGACCGGGTAGCCGAGCCCCCCGGCCCTCTGGCCTCCTGTGTGCTCCCCGAAAGCTCGCCCTCGGAGCGTGTCCTCCAGGCCCTGAAAAAAGCCGGCGGCAACAAAGCCAAGGCGGCACGACTGCTGGGGATCGACCGGACCACCCTCTACCGCAAGATCCGGGAACTGAACCTGCAGCTCTCCGATTCAGACCTCTAGGCCGCCACACTTCTGCTTCCACAGAACTGTGGCAGCACCGCAGTTCTGTGGTTTTCCGCCGGCAGCTTCCTCAGCCCCCCACCTGCTTGCCTTCTGGTCGATACAGACCACCGCCACGACCACCTAACCATCTGTTTTTTTAAACATATTATTTTCAGGACGACTCGACTTTTTGCGGCCCTGCCCGTGAGACCGTCCCCGGCGCTGCGGCCCCATCGAACCGGCACCTGAAAAAAATTCGATCAAAAAAACACAATATCATAAGGTTACCCACCTCCCCCTGCAAATCACCCAAGTGTGGCACCGCCTGTGCATTCCTACGTAGCGAAGTGGATAAGTTCACTCCAGCAACCACTGACAACGACCAGGGATATGCCAAACCTCATCAACCACACCGCATCGCTGCAGACCTTCAAAGAAATGTTTCCTGCGGAAGAAGATTGCATCCGCACGCTGTTTTCGCTGCGCTGGCCCCAGGGGTTTATCTGTCCCTTTTGCCACACCCGGCACCCCGACCGCGCGCCCCAGCGCTATATCACCTGTTCCCATTGCGGCAACCGCAGCTCGCTGACCACCGGCACCATCATGCATGGCGCCAAAAAACCGGTTCGGGACTGGCTGCTGGCGATCTGGTGGTTCAGTAGTTCCCAGTTTGGCACCAGTGCCAAAGAACTGCAGCGGCTGCTTGCTCTCTCCTGCTACCAGACCGCCTGGACCTGGCTGCAGAAACTCCGCCTGGCCATGGGCGAGGCCAACAGAACCCGCTGCCGGGGGGTGGTGGAAATCGGTTGCGGCGCCATTGTCCCTGCTCGGGAACGGAAAGAATCCGCCCTGGTGCTGACCGCTGCCGAACTCATCCTCACGCTGGGAACAACCGGACGCATCCACATGCTCCATATTCGCCGGCTGGATACCGAGACCCTGATGGGTTTCCTGCACGCCGCCGTTGAGAGCAACAGCTCGCTGCTCACCGCCAACGAACCCGTGGCGCACCTGATGGCCGATTCCAGCTCCTACTATCTCGCCCCGGTCCAATCGACGCCGCCATCGCGCACCGAAGAACTGAACCGGAGTTTCGAAACCAGTCTCCACACCGTCCACCGGGGCGGAGTGACGGTGAAACATCTGCAGCGCTACCTCGATGAATTCTGTTTTCGCAACAATGCCGCCCTGCTGCCCGACCATCAGGCGGTGTTCCGCGCCCTGCTCACCGGTGTGTTCAGTGAGCCCCTCAAGCATCACCGGGACGCCCCCGCACCTCCCGGATCGCGCTCGACGGCAAGGAGGCCTGCATGAAAAACCCTGTCCAGGCGGGCTTATTGCTGCTGACGATTACCGCCCTCACCGTCTTGGGCTACAACGTCTATCTGCGCGAGGTTACACCGCCTGCCCTGACCTACACCGAATTTCTCGCCGAGTTGCGGGAAAACAATATCGCCAAAATCCATCTGCAAGGGGGCGTGATCACCGGCGAGGACCGGGCCGGGCGTCCGTTTGGCACCTTTACTCCGGATGTCCCGGCGTTAATGCCCCGCCTCCAGGAAAAAGAGGTCGAGATATCCGCCGAGGCCCAAGCCGAAAGCGGCGCTGTCGATATCTTTAAATCCCTCCTGCCGCTCCTCCTGATTCTCGGCGGCTGGCTGATCTTCAATAAAAAGCAATCGAGCGGCGCCTTCGCCCATGGTTCCGGCCGGAGCACCCGGTTCACTCCGGTTGAAAGCGACCGAGTGACCTTCAAGGATGTAGCCGGTATTGCCGAGGTGACCGAGGAACTGCAGGAAGTCGTCGAATTCTTAAAAAAACCGGAAAAATACAGCCGACTGGGCGGGCGCATTCCCAAGGGCGTCCTGCTGCAGGGGGCTCCCGGCACCGGGAAAACCCTGCTGGCCAAAGCCATTGCCGGGGAGGCCTCGGTGGCCTTCTTCTCCATGGGCGGTTCTGATTTCGTGGAAATGTTCGCCGGCGTCGGGGCCTCGCGGGTACGAGAACTGTTCATTGAGGCCAAAAAAAGTGCACCCTGCATCATCTTCATCGACGAGATCGACGCCATCGGCGGCCGACGGAGCGGCAGCAGCTCCAGTGGTTCCAGCGACGAACGCGAACAGACCCTCAATGCCCTGCTGGTGGAAATGGATGGCTTTAGCTCCGGAGAAACGGTCATTATGATCGCAGCCACCAACCGGCCCGATATCCTCGACCCCGCCCTGCTGCGGCCCGGCCGTTTCGATCGGCAGATCACCATATCCCTGCCCGATATCAAAGGCCGGATCAAGATCCTGGAAGTGCATGCCCGCAAAATTCTCGCCAGCACCGAGATCGATCTGGAAAAAATCGCCCGCTCCATCCCCGGTTTCAGCGGGGCCGAAATCGCCAATCTGATCAATGAGGCCGCCCTGATGGCCGCCCGCCGAGGCAAAGCGGCGGTGGAAATGGATGATTTCGAAGAGGCCAAGGACAAAATCATCATGGGGTTGGCGCGAAAAAGCATCGTGGT
>CAIMMA010000058.1 GCA_903842475.1 uncultured bacterium | reverse complement strand
GCGACAGGCTCAAATACACCCGAATCGGTTCACCGCAACGCTCTACCTTGGCACTGATGCGATCAATTCGCTCAGGACGCTGTTCAAATGTGCTTGGATTCCAGCAAAGATCGTAGTGAATGATGTGGCGGCAGTTCAAATGGAGATAAACCCCTTCATCCATAATCATACTTGCGATCAACACCTCGGGGTGTAAGGGCGTGTTGAAAGTCAGCATCAAGCGCTGCCTGAAGTCTTGCCGTGTTTCGCCGTTTGCCAGTCGGACTTTCGGCAGAAGAAGTGCCTTTGAACAAGCGCCACCCTCTCTTCTTGCGAAAATGAGCGCATGGCATCCCGCTGTGCGTGCGAACCGGTCTGAATGCTTTCGAGTGCTCTTACGTAGGCTGCCTGCTCCGCTTCAGACTGCTAGAAAAGGAACTTGAAGAAATCCTTCAGAATTATCACCAGCATCATGTTTACCGATCCGAGGTCCTGAACAACTTGACCACCTCCTTTAGGCAGGGTTGATTTTGGTGAGCAACAGGTCGGAATTGACCTGGATGTCGCGCAGCGCAGGCTGGAGGTAGGGGTTGGGCAAGGTATCCCCCTTGACCGGGGCGTAGACACCGCCATGGCTGGCATTCCACTCCCTCGTGTTCTCGATCTGCTGGAAGAAGCTCCGTCCCGTCTGCAACAGAGCGGCCAGATGTTGCTCCTCATTCTTCCATGTGTTCCAGAGGGACGACAGGAAGATGAGAGCCAGCCAGAACAGGCAGGACAGCGACACGACCAGTTTCAGGGTGTAGGCAGGTGACGGAGGATTTTCGGTGTGATACATGCTTCACTCGTTTGCGTTTCACCTGCGCGGTGTCAATATGTTCGGTGCACGTAACCCTGACGCCAATCTGATTGCCCCTGCACAGCCTTTTCTATCAAAGAGCGCTGCCTCTCAGGCTTTGGCATAGCAGCTGACCAGTTCCAGCAGTGTGTTTTTCTTGATCGGTTTGGTGTGGTGATCGGTGCAGCCGGCATCAAGGCTTCTCTGGCGATCCTCTTTGAGGGCGTTTGCCGTCAAGGCAATAACCGGCAAAGCTGCTCTTCCGTTTTCCTGTTCCCATTCCCGAATCAGTCGAACCGCTTCATAGCCATCCATAACCGGCATCTCCATATCCATAAACACCAGATCGAACGCCCCTTTGCGGATTTCATCCAGTGCTTCCAACCCGTTCGCCGCACATTCCACCCTATGGTCAGTGCGGCGAAAATAGGCGGCCAGAACCATGCGGTTATCAATGTTGTCATCAACGATAAGGATGGATAACGGCACGGTCGGCATATCGGCACTGACAGCGACAGGGGGATCGATGCGGGCTTCCTGCCTGAGGGCAAAGCGACAGATGAAAGTGAAACAACTCCCTTCTCCGGCGGTGCTCTCGACGCGGATGCTCCCCCCCATCAACTGGATCAGGCGCTTTGATATGGCCAGACCCAGTCCCGACCCTCCGAAACGACGTGTCGACGATTTGTCCGCCTGGGTGAAATTTTCGAAGACATAGTCAAGTTTGTCCGCTGAAATACCAATGCCTGTATCCGTAACGGAAATTTGCAGAGTGGCGTGCTGCGCAGTGTTACTCAACACGTCCATTCGAAGCTTCACGTATCCTTGATTGGTGAACTTGATGGCATTGCCGACAAGATTGAGAATGACCTGACGGAACCTGAGGGAATCACCGTCAATAAAGTCGGGAACATCCGGCGCCAGAGAACAATCGAAGACCAGTCCTTTCATCGAAGACTTTGCCTGCAGGATGGGCACAAGGCGGTGAACGCTTTCCGGCAGGTTGAACACATGGGTATTCAGGTCCATCATTCCTGCCTCGATTTTCGAAAGGTCAAGAATGTCGTCGATCAGTTCATGC
>CAIMMA010000057.1 GCA_903842475.1 uncultured bacterium | reverse complement strand
GGTGACGGGCACCGAGGCCAGCAGGACCGCATCTTAGGCTTCGGTGGTGCCCGGCACGGACGCCTTGACAAAGGCGGCGGGATCGCTGCCCGGTATCTTGGCGAAATCGGCGGGCAGGTTGTTGCTGGCACTCGTCCAGGGGCCTTCCAGGCTGGCGGCGCGGAACCATCGACCGGCGGTCAGGAGGAAAAAGCTGCCGTCGCCGGAATTGAGGAACAGCGGCGAGTCCGTATTGGTGACCCGCATCAGCTTGGTGCCGGAGATGGGGCTATAGGTGGGCTCGCCCTTGGTCAGGATCAACTCGGAGGGGTCCTTGCTGACATACACCACCGGGGCCTGTTTGGCCAGCTTGCCGGGTACCCGTTGGCGGACGTCGTCCCAGTTCTCGCCGGCGGGCAGGGAGGTCATGCCGGCCGGCAGGGTCGTGGTCGGTGTCCACGGGCCATTGAGCAGATCTTTGGTGGTCAGCCAGTTTTCCTGGTCAAGCAGATAATAGCCTTGTCCGGCGGCATCGTAGAAGATGTCCCAGTTGGTGTTGATCACAAACATCAGCTCCTTCTGGTTGGGATCAACGGGCTGCAGTTGCGGTTCTCCCTGCACCAGCACCAGGATGGCGGGTTTGCGGCTGTAAAAAATCTTCGGCGGATCCAGATTCAAATCGACCGTCGGCTGCTGCTTCTGCTGGGCAGGATCGATATACGCCAAAATCCGATCCAGCGACACGGTTATGGCCTGGCCGAAGGGCCGCAGTTCATCGACCACGCTTCGCAGGGCCGCGGCTTCCGCATCCGTGGTGTTCGGGAAGCGCACCTCTCGTTTTTTGGGCATGACCGCCACCACGCGGGCCGCTTGATCGACCACGGTCTCCGCATCCAGTTCGACCACGCCGAAGGTCTCCTTTTTGGACTTGCCGTCTTTGACAGCGATGGCGAATCGAACATGAATATTTTTGTAGTCCGCCCAGCTGTCCACCTGGGGTTGGTAAATGGTGAGTTCCTTGCTGCCTTTTTGGGTCACCCTCGGCCAACCGGGGTCGTCGGGGGGCGATGGTGCCGAAAAGGCGACGGTTGCTCCGAAGCAGATGAGCAGCAGCGTGGGAATGATACCAGTTCTGACAAAGTGCATGGTGAGCCTCCTTCCTGCCATAACAGATAAAGTTTGAGCGCCGGCAACAAGGGTTGTGCCCCGGGGGGCGTTGCCCTTATGCCGACGTTGATGTGCTGTTATGCCGATGGTCGTTGCGGGGGGATCAGTTTTTTCCCCGGACGGAAATGGCCACGGCTTCGGTGTAGGTAATGACGATGGTGTCGCCGACCTTGACCTTGTCGAAATTGGCGGGATCCTGGACCTTGACCACCATTATTTCACCGTCGGGCAGTTTAAGCGTGGCGGTTTCATTCACCCGGTCGAGCCCCAGGATGATGGCGGTCACGGTGGTTTCGATCAACTCGGCCACACCCGGTTTGCTGCCTGGTTTCGCTCGGGTCATCATCTCGGCGGTTTCATTGCGGACCTCGCCGGGTTTTGCCATCCGCACGGCCAGTGATTGGACGTAATCCACCTCGATTTTGTCGCCTACCCGGACCTGCGACAGATTCACCACTTCCTCCCCGACATGGATGGTCATCGCATTGCCTTCGGTGCCACGGATGGTGACCAACCGTTTCTTTAGGTCGATTTTTTCAACGGTTGCCGTGGCCGACACCACATTGGCTCTGGCAACGTCGAGTTCTTGTTTCGGGGGTGCAGTGGAGCAGCCCCAGACATTCAGAGACAGTACCAGCGCCAGCAGCATGCCAAATGTTTTTTTCATCATTTCCTCCGTACTTGGTTTTAAAGTGGATATCGAGCCTGTCTTGGTAACGTCAGTACTGCTTGGCAGCAAATGTCGGGCAGGAAAACAGGCCATTTCGAGGAGCAGCCGTCTGCCGTTGATCCGCTGTTGTTTCAATGCTCATTCGCCGGGGGATCCTGGTCCTGCACCAACCTGATGTCGAGCGGCCGGATGGTGTCAAGATGGACATCTCGCTGGGGGAAAGCCATGGAGATTTCCGCCTCCCGGAATTGTTGGTCGATGACCTGATGCAGCGCGCTTCGCGCCGGAACCCGATCGTCGACGTTGCCGATAAAACAGCGGAGCGTCAGGAGCAGCGCGTTGTCGCCGAAGCTGTCGAAGGTGACCGCGGGCTGGGGATTTTCCAGGACCAGCGCATTGTCTGCGGCGGCCTGCTTCATCAAGGCCATGGCCTTTTGCACATCGCTGCCATAGGCAATGCCGACCGGCAGCAGGAGTCGGACGATCGGATCGGAAAGCGACCAGTTGAGCAGGCGCCCGGAAATGAATTCTTTGTTGGGGACCAGCAGTTCTTTGCGGTCGAAATCGCGGATGGTGGTGGCGCGGATCCGGATGCGGGTCACCACCCCGTCGGTCGTGCCGATGGTGACCACATCGCCCACCCGAATGGGGCGCTCGAACAGGATAATAATACCGCTGATGAAATTGGCGACAATTTCCTGCAAACCAAAACCGATACCAACCCCCAGAGCGGCCACCAGCCATTGGATCTTCGACCAGCTGAAGCCGAGGATGCTGGCGATCGCCGACAAACCCACGCCGCCGATCAGGTAGCGGGATAAGGTGGTCGCGGTATACCGGCTGCCGGGGGGCATGTCAAGATGCTGGAGCAGGACGATCTTCAGTAGAGACGGGAAATGTCGCGTGGCCGCAAGGGTGACGATGCCGATCAGAATCGCCAGGCCGGCATCCGCCAGGGTGACGGGGACGGTGGTGGCCTGGCCGTTGACTTGTGCGGTATAGCCCCAGAGCGTGAACGCGTTGAGAATACGCAGCGCCGGCAGCATTTCGCCCCAGACCCCCCATAGCCCGAAGCAGAAGGCGAGGGTCGCCAACGTGTTGAGCAGTTTGCGGCTTTCCGCACTCAACTCAATCAGATCCTCGGCCGGCTCTTCGGTCGGGCCGGATTCCTTGTCGCTGGTTTGCAGCTCCGGTACCTGTTTGGACTTAGCCTGGGCGCGGAGGCTCAGAGTCTTCTGGAGGGCCAGCTGGCGACTGGATTGAATCAGCCACCGCTCGATCAGTTGGTGGCAGACCGCAAGGCCAAGGGCCATCCAGACACTGTTGACGAGGCCGCGCAGCAGGGCGCCCACCGCATAAACATATCCGGCCAGGACCAGGCCGCTCATCACCAGGGGCAGGGAGACGATGAGCAGGAAAAAAAGCGGATAGAGCCGGGCCGTGAGCTGACGGGCATGTTCTCGTAAATAATGCTGCCACACCCCGGTCTTGGGGTGGAGCACACGGTAGATCGTGCAGGCCAGGATGATCAAGGAAGCTATGAACGATAGCCTTCCCAGGACATGATTGCCGCCGGCGCTAAACGTGGCCCAAAAGGTGAACTGGGTGACAAAGACCGCGGGGAGAAAGGTGACGATAAACAAGCGGGCTTCGCGGCTGAGCAGACTGAGTGTGGATTTGTGCCAATGAAAGAAACCGGCGGCCAGCCCTTTGGGGAGCATCAGGAGGCGGACGGTCCGCAGGAGGTAATACCGGTAGGACAGCGCGAGCAGGCCCATGCTTATCCCCCGGCTGAATTCCGTGGCTTCGTCATGGGCATGCATCTGCCATCCCAGCACCAGGAGCAGCATCGGCCCCGGCAAGGCGAGCAGCAAGGTCAAGCCCAAAGCCTGCAGCGGCAGGGTAAAGTTGTACGTGGCCGGATTGGAGGCCTGGCGGACGGATGTTTCCAGGGCGGTCTGCAGCGAGCGTTTGCGCCAGACCAAAACGATGGTCAGTAAGGCCGCCAGCAGGAAGATCGGC
>CAIMMA010000056.1 GCA_903842475.1 uncultured bacterium | reverse complement strand
CCGTTCTGGAGGACGTAGCCGCGGTGGGCGATGGAGAGTGCCATCAGGGCATTCTGTTCCACCAGGAGGATGGTGGTGCCTTGATCGTTGAGGGTCTTGGTAATGTCGAAGATCAGTTCGACCAACACCGGTGCGAGCCCCATGGAAGGTTCGTCCAGCATCAGCAGGCGGGGGTTCATCATTAACCCGCGGGCAATGGCCAGCATCTGCTGCTCACCGCCCGAGAGCGTGCCGCCGTGCTGGTCGAGCCGCTCCTTGAGCCGGGGAAAGAGGGCAAAGCCGGACTCCATCCGCTCTGCAACCAGCCTCGGGTCGCGGACGGTGAAGGCGCCCATTTCCAGGTTTTCCTTGACCGTCAGCTTGGGGAAGATGCCTCGTCCTTCCGGGACATGTCCCAATCCGGCCAGCACGATGGAGTGCGGTTCCATCCGGGAAATATCCCGGCCGTCGAAGAGGATTTGCCCGGCGCTCGGATGCATCATCCCGGAGATGGTGCGCAGGGTGGTGCTCTTGCCCGCGCCGTTGGAGCCGATCAGGGTGACAATCTCCCCCGGCTCGACGGTGAGGGAAATACCCTTCAGTGCCTGGATGTGGCCGTAGCCGCTGTGGATATCGGTCAGGGTCAGCAGGCTCATGGGAAGTGTTCCTCGTGCTGTCCGGCCACCGCGCCCCGGCCGAGGTAGGCCTCGATTACCCGGGCATCGGCCCGGATTTCGGCCGGGGTGCCTTCCGCGATTTTCTCGCCATAGTCCATGACGCAGATCTGTTCGGAAATATTCATGACCACCCGCATGTCGTGTTCAATCAGCAAAATGGTGATCCCTTTTTGATCGCGGATATTGCGGAACAGGCGGGTCATCTCCTCGGTTTCCTGGGGATTCATGCCCGCCGCCGGTTCGTCGAGCAGCAGCAGCAGCGGTTCGGCCGCCAGGGCGCGGGCAATCTCCAGTCGCCGCTGGGCGCCGTAGGGCAGGTTTTTGGCCAATTCGTCACCGACCCCGGAAAGTCCGACATAGTGGAGCAGTGCCAACGCCGTGTGTTCCGAATCCGCTTCTTCCCGTTTGAAAAAGGGCAGGCGCAGCAGGATGTCGAAGGGGTTTTGCCGCAGATGGACGTGCATGCCCACCAGGATGTTTTCAATCACCGACATCTCCCCGAACAGGCGGATGTTTTGAAAGGTGCGGGAGATGCCGCGAGCGGCGATCTGGTCCGGGCGCAGGCCGAGCAGGGAGCGGCCGTTGAAGTTGATCTCTCCCTGGTCGGGCTGATAAATGCCGGTCAGGGTGTTGAACAAGGTGGTCTTGCCGGCACCGTTGGGACCGATGATGCTGACAATCCGTCCGGGTTCCAACCCAAAGTTGACCCGGTTGATGGCGGTCAATCCGCCAAAGGATTTGACCACCTCGATGGTTTCCAGGAGCGCCATGGTGTCCCCTTACTCGCCCGCCAACGGCTTGGCAACCAGTCGCCGCCGGCGCCGCTGGGCCGGGATCAGCCCTTTGGGGCGAAAAATCATCATCAGGATGAGGATCAGGCCGAAGAGCAGGCGCTGGTATTTGGCCGGATCCAACTGGGTGGACAGATCTTTCCAGGCGAAGTTGATCAGGGGGATCACCGCCTCGCTCTGGCGCAGTTCGCTTAAATACAAGGAAAACCCCTGGAGGACCTGGAGATTGAGGATGGTGACCACGGCCGCGCCGAGGATGACGCCCGGAATGGAACCGGTGCCGCCGAGGATGACCATGGACAGCACGCCGATGGATTGCATGAAGGAAAACGATTCCGGGCTGATGAAGGTCCGGCTGGCGGCGAGCAGCACCCCCATGACCCCGGCAAAGGAGGCGCCGACGGCAAAGGCGGCCAACTTCATCCGCACCAGGGGGATGCCCATGGCAAGGGCGGCGGTTTCGTCTTCGCGGATGGCGGTCCAGGCCCGGCCGATTTTGGAGTCGTCCAGCCGTCGGGTGACCCGAATGATGCCCATGATTACCATCAGCGCCAGCAGATAAAAAAACAGGTTGTACATATCGGCGGGGCTGACCGGGTGACCGATCAGCGGGCCGAACAGACCGTTGAAGCTGTCGACTGCCCACTCCGGCATGGTCGGCCGCTGGATAGGGGTGATGCCCTGGGGGCCGTTGGTGAAATTGAGCGGTTTGTCGAGGTTGTTGGCCAGCACCCGGATCACCTCACCAAATCCCAGGGTGACGATCGCCAGATAGTCGCCGCGCAGTCGCAGTACCGGCAGGCCCAGGAGGATGCCGGTCAGGGCCGCGACGATGATGGCGATGAACAGAAAAAGATAGAAGGCATCGCCGGGAAGCAGAAAGGGCAGTCCCGAGGGTTGGGTGCCGGGGGCAAAAGGTAGCACGTAGTACTGCTGCGAGCCGAAGAAGGCCCAGAGATAGGCTCCGACCGCGTAAAAAGCGACGTACCCGAGATCGAGCAGGCCGGCGAAACCGACCACGATATTGAGGCCCAGGGCCAGGGCGGCAAAGACGCTGATCTGAAAAATGACTTCCAGGTAGAAAATATTGCGCACCCCGATCACCGGGATAATCAGCAGGGCCAGCAGGGCGCCGATCACCAACTGAAAGCGGCGGTCGGTCTTGAACGCATACAGCGAAAACAGCGAGCTGATCAGGACCAGGAACGCCAGGTTGGAGCGGGGAAAGCTGTAGACCAGGGCCGTCCCCAGCCCGATATGGACCAGGACGGCCAGGTAGGGCCAGACACGGTTGTCGAGGATGTCCCGGAGCAGACCGGCGGATGAAGGCGGCATCGTCCCTCCTAGGCCTTTTGACCGACATTGGTGCCCATCAGCCCTTGGGGGCGAAAGATGAGCACCAGGATCAGGATGCTGAAGGCAAAGATATCTTTGTATTCCGAGCCTGCGGCGCCCATGGTGAAGACGCCGAGGTAGGCGCCGGCGAAGGTTTCAAGCATGCCGAGCACGATGCCGCCCAACAGGGCCCCGGTGAGGTTGCCGATCCCGCCGAGCACGGCGGCGGTGAAGGCCTTGAGGCCGGGAAAAAAGCCGACAAAAGGGTCGATCCGGGTGAATTTCAAGGCATAGAGTACCCCGGCGGCACCGCCCAGCAGGCCACCGACCAGAAAGGTCAGACTGATGATCCGGTTGACGTTGATCCCCATCAGGCTGGCGGTGGGCCGGTCCTGGGCCACGGCGCGAATGGCCTTGCCGATCCGGGTGGCGTTGACCAGATAGTTGAGGCCGACCAGCATGAGCACGGCGGCACTGATCACGATGATCGATTTCACCGAGATGCCCAGGGCCAGGCTGGTCTCTCCCAGGGCGATACGCCCCATTTGCAACCGTCGATCGAAGTTGCCGAAGGTGGGCATGATCCGGTTGAACTGGCCGGTGGTCAGCCCTTCGGTCAAGCGGATGACGTCCTGGAGCAGAAAAGAAACGCCGATGGCCGAGATCAGGGGCACTAGGCGGGGTGCCCCGCGCAGGGGGCGATAGGCGATCCGTTCGACCGCGACCGCCAGGGCGCCGGCAGCGGCCATGCCCAGGACGATGGCCAGGATCAGGTAGGCGTAGGCCATGCCAAGCGAGGCGCTGCGGAGAATGCCGGTTTTATCGAGGGCTATCAGGATTTCCACCCCGACAAAGGCGCCGACCGCGAAGATTTCGCTGTGGGCGAAATTGATGAATTCAAGCACGCCGTAGACCATGGTGTAGCCCAGGGCGATGGCGGCGTAGACGAACCCGATGGTCAGGCCGTCGATGACCACCTGGGGCAGGTTGACCAGGGTGTAGGTATACAGGGAGACCTGCAACCGGTGCTGCAGGTGCCGGCCAACCTCGGTCGGTTCCAGCAAGAGGG
>CAIMMA010000055.1 GCA_903842475.1 uncultured bacterium | reverse complement strand
GTACGCCGAAAACCCCGCACCACAGGTGGTGGATGCCGATGCGCTCAATATCCTGGCCGCCCACCCCGAAGCCCTCCGTCACCCCGCCGGCCCGCGCATTTTCACGCCCCATCCAGGCGAGATGGCCCGAATGCTGGCGACCACCATCGAATCCGTCCAGGCCGACCGGCTGGGTGCCGCGCAATGGCTCGATTCGGTCGCCGACAACGGGATACCGACGATGATTACCGTGCTCAAAGGCGCCGGAACGGTGGTGGCAGCCGCCGGCGGCCCCTGGGCCATCAACACCACCGGCAATCCGGGGATGGGAACAGGAGGGATGGGCGACGTCCTCTCCGGGATCATCGGCGGTTTGCTGGCCCAGGGATACACGCCCTGGAATGCCGCCTGCCTGGGGGTCTACCTCCACGGCCTGGCGGCAGATCACATCGCCAAAACGTGCCCGTACGGATTCACCGCCTCCGAGGTGGCACAGTTGCTGCCGCAGGTCATCGGCAGGTGCACCTCTCAACCACCCAAGGAGAATGTATGATACAAGCAAAAGATATCATGAGTGTAAACGTTATCACCGTTAAAAAGGAAGCCTCGGTGCGGGAGTTGGCGGCGCTGTTGCTGCTCAACGATATCAGCGGCGCGCCGGTGGTCGATGCCGACGGCCGGGTAGTTGGCGTGGTCACCGAGAGTGACTTGATCTTCCAGAATAAAAAGGTCCATCTGCCGACGGCTGTTGCCATTCTCGATGCTTTTCTCTTCCTCGAACGTCCTGAAAAGATGGAGAAGGAACTGAAAAAAATCGCCGGCGCCACGGTGGGGGATATCTGTTCGCATAATCTGATCAGCGTTGCACCGGAAACCGGCCTGGATGAACTGGCAACCCTGATGTCCGAGAAGCAGGTCCACACCCTGCCGGTGATGGCAGCAGGAGAACTGGTCGGGGTTATCGGCAAGTCCGATATTATCCGCACCATCGCCCAAGGATTGTAAACCGGACAAATCCGAGGGGATCAGGCGATAGCTGTTCAGGGGGTGGGGAGGACGAGGGGGCTGGTGACTAACGCGACCCTGAAAAACGGCATGGACAACAGTTCATGCCGTTTCTTCGTTGTAGAGCTGCCAGCGGTTGCGGCCTTTTTTCTTGGCCTCGTACATGGCGATATCGGCATGGCGGAGCATGGTTTCAGCATCATGACAATCATTGGGAAAGACCGAGATGCCGATGCTGGCTCCGATGAAACAGATGTGATCGCCCACCTCAATGGGCTCGTTGAGCGATTCGATAGCTTTCTGCGCCACCAAGGTGGCGCCCTCCAGAGTTTCCGTACTTTCCAACAGGATGACAAACTCGTCGCCGCCCAATCTGCAGACCGAATCCGAGGTCCGCAGATTGCCCCGTAATCGATCGGCCACCTGCACCAGGACGATATCACCCACCCCGTGGCCGAACTGATCGTTAATCGGCTTAAATCGGTCTAGGTCGATGAACAGCAAGCAGAGGATGCGGCCATACCGCCTGGCCAGCGAGATGGCCTGGGGCAGCCGCCGCCGGAAATAATTACGATTGGGCAAATTGGTGAGCGGATCATGGTTTGCCATGTACCGGATCAGTTCAGCCGCCTCTTGACGTTCGGTAACATCCTGAAAAACCAGCACTCCCCCCATCAATCGCGCCCCCTGCCTGATCGGGGTTGAACGGAAATCCACCGGAAAGAGGGAACCGTCCTTGCGCAGCATCCTGGCCTCGTCGAAGGCAACCGTATCATCCATCTCCGGCTGTTCGAGGTAGGGACAGCAATCTTCCGTGAGCTCACCGCCCGGCAAGGAAAGTTTAAAAATCTCCTGGCAATGGCGCCCCTTGATGTCCTCGTGTTCATAGCCAAGCATCTTCAGGGCGGCGGGGTTGATGTAACTGATCTCCCCATTGTTGTCGATTCCGCAAATTCCGTTGGCGGCGGCATCGAGAATCATCTCGTAATTGCTGGAGAGCAGTTCCAGTTCCTGCTTGGCGCGGTGCGACCCGAGGATATACCGAATACGATTTTTCAGGACCGGCCAGCGCAAAGGTTTACGGATATAATCGACCGCGCCGGCACTGTACGAACGCTCAATGCTTTTTTCGTCGTCCAGGGCGGTGACCATGAGGATCGGTGGAGGATTGGCCATGGAGGAACGAATATGTTCGCAAACCACCGGCCCGTCGATGCCCGGCATGGCAATATCAAGGATGATCAGGTCACAGGAGTGCTCCGCCACCTTTTCCAGGGCGGCCGGGCCGTTCTCCGCTTCGATCACCGCATACCCTTCGCCTTCCAGAAACTGACGAAGCAACATGCGTATCACTTCGTCGTCATCGACGATCAGGATGACCGGGGTGGTGCTTGATAACAAGGATACCGTCATAACAAGAAATCAAAAGAAACAAGAGAAAGGTGCAGTGGTTGCCTATCAGCAGGGTGCCGACCAGACGGCGCTTGCATTATTGTATGAAAACCTGGAAATTAATCAAGCTGTTCCGTGAAAAAATGCCGCACCTTGCCGGCGGCGAGCACGATTTGTTTATAAAGACGATCGATCTGCTGGATATTGCCGCTCTTGCCCATGTTCTCCGCCAGCATGCACAGGTGGGCGAGTTCTTCCGCCCCGAACTGGCTGCTGCTGCCTTTCAAGGTATGCGCCACCTTATTAATGCCCTCCGCATCGTGATGGAGGATGGCCTGCTCAAGCTCGGAGACACGGCGCTCCAGGGACTGCAGGAAAATAGCCGCCACCGGGACGATGTCACCGACATGCTCTTTCAACCGTTCCAGGGCGACCATATCGATCACCCGGCTGGCGGGATCAGGAGCGGTGCCCCCGCCTGTCATCGTTTTTTTCCGGGTACCGGGGACGATCGATATCGCCAATTCCGGTAGCCAATTCGACAATACGGCTTGCAGTTGCCGGAAATCGATCGGTTTCACCAGGTAGTCGACCATTCCCACCTCGGTGCAGCGCTTTTTGGTGGCGGCGGTGGCGTCAGCGGTCAGAGCGACAATGGCGGGACTCCCCCAAACCGTACCGGCCGTCTCCTCCAGAATCTTCCGAGTCGCCTCGAACCCGTCAACCACCGGCATCTGGCAATCCATAAAAACCAGGTTGTATCGGGTCCGACGGCAGGCGTCGATGGCCTCCTGGCCGTTACCGGCCATGGCAATGCCCACCCCGGCATTGCGGAAGATTTCCGCCATCACAATCCGGTTGGTTTCTTCGTCATCGACGATCAACAGCCGGAGCCCGCCTTCGGCCTCCTTTGCTTCCGGGACCTCGATATCACCGAAAACCGGCAGCCGCAGCTCAGGCAGTGCCGGGGGCAGAGGAACCTGACGCTCCGCATCCCGGGGTACCGCCGCAAGGGGCAGGGTAAACCAGAAGGTGGAGCCTTCGCCTGGCTTAGAATGCACCCCGAGCTCGCCCTGCATCAGCTTAATCAGCTTGGCGCAGATCGAGAGCCCCAGACCGGAGCCTCCGTACCGTCTGGTCGAGGAACTGTCGACCTGGGAGAACGGCCGAAAAAGCTTGGCAATGGATTCGGGCGCAATGCCCACGCCGGAATCCTGCACCTCAAACCGAAGCCGAGCCTCCTCCCCCTCAGTCAGCTCGCTGAACACCCGCAGGACGATCGTGCCGTGTTCGGTGAATTTCACGGCATTGCCGAGCAGGTTCACCAAGACCTGCCGCAGTCGATAGGCATCTCCTAAATACTGAGGGGACAGGGACGGATCAATTTCGGCCGCCACCGTCAACCCCTTGCGCCTGCCCGTCACTTGATACAGGCTGATTAATTGTTCGAGCAAGGCCGCCAGATCAAAGGGCTCGATATCCAGGGCCATCTTGTTCGCCTCGATTTTGCTGAAATCGAGCAGATTGTTGATCAGGGTCAGCAGGCTGGCAGCGGAGGTCTTGATCAGCTGGGCGAAATGCTTTTGCCGCGGCAGCAGCTCGGTATCGAGCAGCAACTCACTGATGCCGATCACGCCATTCATCGGCGTCCGGATCTCATGGCTGATCATCGCCAGGAAATCGGATTTGGCCTGATTGGCGGAATCGGCTTGCCGCGCCGTTTGCCGCAGCCGGGTGTTTTCCTGCGCAAGCCGCTTCACTTCCGCTTCCAGTTCTTTGACGCGCGCCTGTAACAGGTTCGGCTGATCCATATCAGGAAAAAAGTGAGAGTTGACGGGAGGCCGCTTTTTTCCCTGCAGCCGGCGGTCGCGAACTCGGCGGAGCGGAACAAATACCGGGGGGCAGTTCTGCCAGGAACCTGGACCGTTGCCGGTTTTCAGCGACGCCGTCATAGCCGGGCC
>CAIMMA010000054.1 GCA_903842475.1 uncultured bacterium | reverse complement strand
TTTGCCCCAGACGATCAGGCAGCGGGCAGCCTTGGCCTCCGGAAAAGCCATGGCTCCATAGGTATAGGTATGGGCGAAGTCGCGGGCGACGAAACAGATCGAGCCGTTGCCGATGGTGTTGGGGCTGCCGAAAAGGTGCATCAGGCGGTTGGGATAATCCCAGGGCGCACCCCAGTCGGCGGCCATGCCGCGCAGCCAGGCGACCGAGGGGGCCCCGGTGGTTGCTTGGTGATGGCGAAATCGGGAGGCCACCAGGTCAAGGGCCTCGTCCCAGGACGCCTCGCGAAAACCCGAGCCGTTATCATTTTTGATCAAAGGCGTGGTCAGTCGATGGGGCGAATAGACGATATCCGGGGCAGCTGCCAGTTTCGGGCAGACGAGCCGCTTTTCCGGATCGAGGAAGGATTTCCGGCGGGCGGTGATCAAACGGTCGTTATCGACCTCGGCTTCGATCGGACAACAGGACGAACAAAAACGGCATACCGTATCAAGTAGCATGGGGATCTCCTATCGGCTGGCATGAACAAAACAGCTGCGGATCAATTCATAGTGGTTGCTGTGGGTGCGGATTTTCCACCAGACATGGCCGGGTGCCGCCACCCGCCAGGCCGGTGCCAGTTCGTCCCGGCCTTCGGCAAGCAGGGTCGCCACATTGGCCAGCCCCTTGCCGGCAAATTCCCCCTCGGTCTTGCCGCCCAGCCAGGCTTTCACTGGGGCAGCCTCAGTCGACCAGGAAAACGGGTCGGAGAGCAGGAACTGGGCGTCACAATCGCGGGTGACCCGGTTCATCTCCTGCAGATGCCGGAGTGGCGAGGGTACCTTATCCACCAGGTTGAGCGACGAAAACAGGCCGATGGAATTTTTTCGAAACGGCAAGGCCAGGGCGTTGGCCACCACGAATTCGACCCGTTCGCTGGGCCAGGTATCAGGCAGGCGGATGGTGGCCTCCTGACGCAGCAAGCCTTCGTCTTTGAGGGCAACCACCAGGAAGCGTTCCCGCATCAGCTGCCGGGCGGCGCGGATAAAGGCAAGCGAGGTGTCGATGCCGATGGCGAAATCGCAGCAACCGCCCATGGCAAAGGTGAATCGGCCCACCGCCCCGCCGGCATCCAAAGCAACCCCGCCCTGGGGGCGAATTTGTGCGGCCCAGGTGGCATAGGCATGGGAGGCCTGCGCATCATCCAGCAGATCACCGTAATGGCTCCACAAATAGGACGAGACCAGTTCGTCGGTTTCATATTTATTGGTGGCCCGCTGGCTCTCGGTGGCAAAGGGGTCGAGCAGGGCCACGCCTTCGACAATCGGAAAGAGGGCGGCGCAGTTCCGGCATTTGAGGGTGCCGGTTTCAATGTCTCCGTCCTGTTCCCGGATACTGTCGGCGGTCAGCGGATATTCGAGCGGCAGGCAGTGCGGGCAGACGAGTAGTTCAAGGAGTTGCTTTTTCATGGTGCTCCTGAGGGCATGGCGCTACGGCAATGACGAATTTCAAGGATACAGATAGAAATGGTAACTGCCTAATTGTTAATGTAATATTTATCAAATCAACCTAACTTCTGAGCTAAATCGAGTCAACGTTAAATTATGTTTTTGTGCTTATGATCATCAGCGCCAGCAGGAGGACCGATATTCCGGCTTTTTACAGCTCTTGGCTGCTTAACCGGTTGCGGGCAGGTTCGGTATGGGTACGCAATCCTTTTAACCCGAACCAGGTTTCGCAGATAGTCTTGGATCCCCGGACAGTCGATGGGATTGTGTTCTGGACCAAAAATCCGGCCCCGATGCTGCCGCAGCTGGCGGAGATCGACCGGCTGGGCTATCATTATTATTTTCAGTTCACCGTCACCCCGTATAGCCAGGACCTGGAGCCGAATGTGCCGGCAAAAGCCGAGGTGATCGCCACCTTTCGCCACCTGGCCCAGCGGCTCGGCCCTGAACGGGTGCTGTGGCGTTTTGACCCCATGATCCTGACCCCGACCTGCACGGCCACGGATCATCTCCAGCGGTTCGAGTCTTTGGCGGCGCAACTGCATGGCAGTACCCGCTGCTGCACCATCAGTTTCCTCACCCTCTATGCAAAGTGTCAACGCAACCTGCGGGGCATCGAACTGCTCTTGCCAAAGGAGATTGCAAAGCGCAGGTTGGTCGAGCAACTGTCTGCGATTGCCAGGAAGTATGATATCAAGCTGTATGCCTGCTGCGATCCCTTGCTGCAGGAGCAGGGCGGGATGGCCGCGGCCCGATGTATCGATGACCAGGTGCTGGCGCAAATTCTGGGGCAGTCGCTCCGGGTTAAAAAAGCTGCCGGGCAGCGACCGGGGTGCGGTTGCGTCGTCAGCATCGATATCGGCGCCTACAACACCTGTCCGCACGGGTGCCGCTACTGTTACGCCAATGTCAATGCGCAGGTGGCGGCGAGCAATTATGGAGCCCATGACCCTGACTCGCCGCTGCTGACCGGAGCGTTGACTGGCTGCGAGACCCTCACTCGGAAACCTCTGTTTTCCTGCCGTTCCTCCCAGACGCGGCTCTTTTAAGCCGCACCTTCCTGGGCTGGAGCTCTTGACAGTCGCAGCAAGGGTTTGTAATGCTTCGCTCAAGGATTCTTTCGTCACCTGTATCCGCATGGCGGCACAGTCGCTTTGTCCAACAAGTGGCGGCAAATAGAACATGGTCAGAACCATGGACGGGGGGGGAAGGCGGTATGTATAAGATTGCCCATGACAAGGATGAGATGGTCATCCGTTTCGAAAAAGATCTGGTCGACGGCGAGACCCTGTCGCGATTTCTCAGCCATATCAACCTCCAGTCCATGCTGAAAAAGACAGCGGCCACCGATGCCACCGGCAGGGTGCGCGCCCGCAATCGCCTGGCCGAACTGCCCACCGGCATTGCCCTGCTCCGCGACCCGACCCTGAACAAAGGGTCGGCCTTTACCCAGGAAGAGCGGGAGGCCTTCGGTTTAACCGGGCTGCTGCCGCCCCGGGTGCACACCATCAAAGAACAGGCGCAGCGGGTGCTGGAGAATCTGCGCAAGCGCTCGACCGATATTGAGCGCTACGGCACCCTCATCGCCCTGCAGGATCGCAATAAAACCTTGTTTTACCGGGTGCTGCTCGACAATATCGAAGAACTGATGCCCATTGTCTACACGCCCACCGTGGGCCAGGCCTGCCTTGAGTTCGGCCATATTTTCCGGCGACCGCGCGGCATCTACATCACCGCCCGCGACCAGGGGCGGGTGGCCGAGTTGCTGGGCAACTGGCCGTTCAACGATATCCGGGTGATCGTGGTTACCGATGGCGAGCGCATCCTCGGCTTGGGCGATCTTGGCGCCGACGGCATGGGGATTCCGGTGGGCAAGCTGGCCCTATACTCGGTCTGCGCCGGCATCCATCCCTCCCTCAGTCTGCCGGTCACCTTGGATATGGGCACCGACAATGTCCGGTTGCTCAACGATCCCCTGTACATCGGCCTGCAGCACCCCCGCCTGCGCGGCCAGATCTACGACGATATGATCGAGGAATTCATCCTGGCGGTACAGCAGGTCTTTCCCGGGGCGATGATTCAATTCGAGGACTTTGCCAACCGCAACGCCTTCCGGCTGCTGCAGCAGTACCGCGACCAGGTTTGCTGTTTTAATGACGATATCCAGGGGACGGCCTCGGTCACCGTGGCCGGGATACTTTCCGCCCTGCGGATTACCGGCGGCAAACTCCGCGACCAGCGGTTTCTCTTCCTTGGGGCCGGCGAGGCCGGACTCGGCACCGGCAACCTGATGGTGGCGGCCCTGCTGGAAGAAGGACTGAGCGTTGAAGAGGCCAGGAAGTGCTGCTGGTATTTCGATTCCAAGGGGCTGATCGTCAAAGAACGCACCGATCTCACCGGCCATAAATTGCTCTATGCCCATGACCATCCCCAGGTCGGCGATTTTAACGCCGCCATCGAAGCCTTGCGGCCCCAGGCGATCATCGGGGTCTCCGGCCAGGCCAAGCGGTTCACCCCGGAGATTTTGGCAGCCATGGCCAAAATCAACGAACGACCCATTGTTTTTTCGCTCTCCAATCCGACCTCCAAAGCGGAATGCACCGCCGAAGAAGCCTACACCTGGACCGAAGGCCGAGCTATCTTTGCCAGCGGCAGCCCTTTTGAGCCGGTCACCACCCACGGCAAAAAACTGTTTCCGGCCCAGGGCAACAATGTCTACATTTTTCCAGGGGTCGGCATGGGAGTGATGGCCAGCGGTGCGGTCCGGGTCACGGACGAGATGTTTCTGGTGGCCGCTCGGATTGTGGCCGGTGAGGTGACGGAAGAAGACCTCCAGTTGGGCCGGGTCTATCCGGCCCTGCCTCGGATTCGTGAGGTTTCGCTGGCAGTAGCGGTGGCGGTGGCCGAGATGGCCTATGCCGCTGAACTTGCCGGCAAGCCCAAGCCCGATAATCTCACCGAACACATTCGTTCGCTGATGTTTGAACCGGACTATCAAAATTATATGTAACCCAAGGCTTGGTCCGGGCCGCTACCCGGTTGGTTGTTTTGAGTTTGTTATGTAAGGAGGAATATATGGAAACCTTTGAGGCCATTGCCCAGCGAAGGGCCATTAAGCAGTATGATCCCGATCATCAAATATCCGAGCAGGAGGTCGAGCAGCTGTTGTCCTCGGCCATGCTGTCGCCGACCGCCTTCAATATTCAGAACTGGCGATTTGTGGTGGTGCGCGATCCCAAACTCCGAAGGCAGATTCGCGCTGTTGCCTGGGATCAGGCGCAGGTGACCGATGCCTCGCTGTTCATCGTGCTGTGCGCCGATCTCCAGGCCTGGAATAAAAATCCTGAGCGCTACTGGCGTAATGCCCCGGTCCCGGTCCGTGATTTTATTCTGCCCGCCATCGACAGTTATTACCGCGGTAAGTATCAGGTGCAGCGTGACGAGGCCATGCGTTCCTGCGGCATGGCCGCGCAGACCCTGATGTTGGCGGCCAAGAGCCTGGGCTACGACTCCTGCCCCATGGATGGTTTTGATTTCGATGCCGTCGGCAAGCTGATCAACCTGCCGGAGGATCACGTCATCGCCATGTTTGTCGCCATCGGCAAAGGAACCGGGGCCCCATGGCCGCGCGGCGGCAAATTGCCGTTGACCGAGGTGGTGATCGCCGACCGGTTTGCAAGCCAATAAGAGAAACGACCCTGTTTGATCGGCAGCCGAAAATTGCCAGGGGGACGGCACCAACTGAGCGTGGCGAACAGCAGGGCCGAAGGGGAGCGTTATGGATAAAATTTTGATGGGCAGCGCCGGGTATGTCCTGGCGCTGGCAGGGATAGTGCTTGCGGTAACCGTGGGCGTGATGTCGATTCTGCTGCCGATCCTTGTTTTCAGAATCCTGTCCCAAATGGCGGCGATCAACAGAAAGATGGATGTTATGATCACCTTGCTCGGCGAGATGACCGGGGCCGCCAACCCCTTGCCCAACCGCCGCCAGGGCGAAGAGGGCCGGAGGGACGTCCCGGTTCGGCAAAAAGATTCGGCGCCGGAGGCTGCGGGGCGATCATTGCGGTACAAATGACGACCGCCTGGAACAGCTTCAGGGGTTTCTGACAAAATCCTCCAGTTTCGGCGTCAGCATGCAGCTCCCGGTCATGCAGTCGCCGATGGCGTTGATTTCGGCATCTTCCAGATCAATCAAGGCGGCGATCACCTCTGCGGCGGTCCTGCCGGCAAACGCCCCTTCCGGGGTAAACCAGCCCGCCTCTTCTCGGCACTGAAATCGCTTGCTTACCTGTTCCAGCTGCTGATCATAGGATAAATCCACGAATTTTTCCGGGAGCACGGCGCGTCTCCTCCTGCTGGTGGCCTGAAGGTTGGTACCCTTGAGCTTGTTTGCCAACCAATGGATGGCAATTGCTCTACCAGTGGTTTTGGCTCGGGTCGAGTTTGCCCAGAAAGACTTTGGTGCAGATGAGGATATTGCGGGCGTTGTCGCCGGCCTGGATCCGCAGCAGCCCTTCCCGGAGAATGATTTTTTTGAGAAGTTCCCGACCGTTGGATTCATTGTAATAGATGTCCGAATCGAGAATATCCTGGACGTTTTCCGGCTCGGTTTTATCGACGATCAGCTGGATGCCCAGTTTTAAAAATGGGTCTTTGATCTGCTGCAGCTCGCCTTCCAGAGCAAGGAGACCCTTTTTAAAAGCAATTTCACCAAGATCCCGTAAATCTTTAACAATCGGGATCAGGCTTTCCTGATCTTCCCGGCTGCAGGCGGCCTTGGCGGCCAGTGCTAAATCTCGTAGCATAAACAGTCCTCGCAAAAAGATAAAAAGGTTGGTGAGCGCTCGTTTGAGGCCGTATGTACCGCTCAAGCGGAGATTGTGCAAGTTTTAGGGAAAGCCTTGGTGCGATTTATTTGGTTTTCTTTCCTTCTCAAGCGCCCTCGGCGATCAGCCGGTAGCAGGGATTATAGGTGCTGGTCGGCAGTTTCATCCGTTTCTGGGCGACAAAAGCGGTGAGCAGGGTGTCCAGCGGCTGCATGATTCCGGCATCGCCGCGCAGCTCGAATACGCCCTGCTCCTCAATGGCCCGGATGCCCGCCTCTTTGACGTTGCCGGCCACGATACCGGAAAAGGCCCGGCGCAGATTGGCGGCCAGCAGATGCGGGGGCTGCCCTTTATGGAGGTCAAGCGTGGCCATGCCGGCATGCGAGGGCTCAAAAGGCAGCTGGAACTGGAGGTTGATCTTGAGCAGCCAGTTGAAATAAAAGGCATCGTCCGTCTTGATCCGAAACTGGCGTACCTGGTCCACGCCCGCCAGGATTTTCCGGGCCACGGTCTCGGGATCGTCGATGATGATCCGGTAGAGCTGCCGGGCCACCGGACCGAGGGTGTCGGTGATGAACCGGTCGATCTGTTCGAAATAACCGGCCGCACCTGCCGGGCCTGTAAAGATCAGGGGCAGGGGGATACGGGAATTTTCGGGATCAAGGAGAATGCCGAGAATATACAGGATTTCCTCGGCGGTGCCGACCCCGCCGGGAAAGACGACCACTGCGTGGCCGACCCGGACAAACGTCTCCAGCCGTTTTTCGATATCCGGCATGATCACCAGGTCGTTGACGATCGGGTTCGGCGATTCCGAGGCGATGATCCCGGGCTCGGTGATCCCCAGGTACTGGCCGCTGGCGATCCGTTGCTTGGCATGACCGATGGTGGCGCCCTTCATCGGCCCTTTCATCGCCCCCGGCCCGCAGCCGGTGCAGATGTCCAGGCCGCGCAGCCCCAGATGGTAGCCGACTTCCTTGCTGTAATCGTATTCGGCGGGCGTGATCGAATGACCGCCCCAGCAGACAACCAGGTGGGGATTGGTGCGAGGCCGCATGATGCGAGCGTTGCGCAGGATATGAAAAATGGCGTTGGTGATGCCGTTTGAGGTGGTCAGGTCGAAACGGGGATTGTTGTTGATGGTGTCGTCGACGTAGACGATATCGCGGAGCACGGCAAACAGGTGTTCGTTGATCCCCTTGATCATCTTGCCGTCGACAAAGGCGCTGGCCGGGGCATTGCGCAAGTCGAGCCGGATGCCGCGCTCCTCCTGGATCACCCGGATATCGAAACTTTTATAGCGCTCAAGCAGCTCGCGGCCGTCGTCGAGGTGGCCGCCGTAATTGAGCACGGCCAGCGAACTGTTGCGGAACAAGGGGTACAGCTCGCCCTGGCTGGCATTGAGGAGTTTGGAGACTTCCAGCCGGGAAAGGACATCCAGGCTGCCGTTGGGGCTGATTCGAGCGTCGATGACATCATACTGCATGGTGAATCCTGGTTCGATGGTGAAAGAATAAAAGCATTGCCGCCTTCACTTCCTGTACATTGCAGCAGTGCGGAGGCACGCAGGCATGGATGAACGGTACAGGGTGCGGGTGCCTCATGGAGTAAACATGGAGAGCTGAATAGTTAATTCAGCTGGGGTTGCGGCCTTTTATGGAGGCATTCGCGGATTTTCTCCTGCACCAGATCCTTGAGGGATTCATAGGTGTGCTCTTGGGGGAAAATCGGCGGGTTAAACCGCACCGAGACCTTGCGGAAGGGGCGCGGCAGG
>CAIMMA010000053.1 GCA_903842475.1 uncultured bacterium | reverse complement strand
CGGCCGCCAGGCTTGCCGGCATCGGGATGCTGGGCATGCCGCCCCCTGCCATCGGGTGGCCGGAACTGATCAGGAGGTCGGCGCGGACGATGGCATCGATCCAGTCAAACGCCGAGACGTTCAGGCTGTGCATCACGTTGGCCGAGCAAACATACAGACTGATGCTGAAAAAGATGGCGGCCACCGCCACCCCGTTGCGCCCGATATTCTTCTGGAGATTGATCCCGGCCAGCCGGCCGGCCACACCGAGCCGGGGCGACAGAAGTCGATGAAACAGCCGCATACCACCCTGGAGAAAGGCCAGCGTCAGCAGAGAGATGCCGATAATTAGACAGATGGCCGAGGCGGCGGCCAGGGCCGCGGTTCGAAATTCGGAACCTGCGGCGCCCATTCTGTAGGCGATACATATACTGGCGGCCAGTCCAAGAAAAATGGCCGAGGCCATCTTGATGTTGCGGCTGAGGACGAAGTCCTCACTAACGGAGGCCTGGGGGCGGAGAATTGCCACCGGGGCCAAGCGGACGCTGGCAAGCGCCGGAGCGGCGGCGGCAAGCAGGCTGGCGAGGATACCGAGGGCCGCATCCCGAAAAAACAGGCCCCCAGGAGAACACCAGCGAGGTGACCGTTGTTTTCAGATAGAAATCTGTGATGAACTGGGCGACAAAACCAACGGTCAGCTTGGCGAACACCAGGCCGAGCCCGATGCCGAGCAGGGAGCCAAGGGCGGCGACCACGCAGGTCTCGGCAAAAAACAGGGCGACGATCTCGCTTCTCCGAGCGCCCAGGGCCCGCAGGATGCCGATCTCCCGGCGCCGCTGGACCACCGAGATCGAGATGATGTTGTAGATCAGATACATGCCGACCAACATCACCATGGTGCTGGTAAAGGCCATGTTTTTCTGGAAACGTTCGAGCAGGATCTCGACCTGCCGGGTCCTGCCGGCCGGAGTATCGACAGTATAGCCCGCTGGCAGCACCTGCTTGATGCGCGCCATCATGGTGTCGAGCTTTTCACCGGGCAGGAAGCTGACATCGATCCGGTCGATGCGGCCTTCCTTGCCAAAGGCCAGCTGCGCCGCATAAACATCCATGATCGCGATATCACCGCCCGCCACCCGGGCCGGGCCTTCGGGATTGAGCAGGCCGCGCACCTTGAAGGTCTTGATCCCCTCCACGGTCTGTAACTCGATCTCCTGGTCGATGGTAATCTTCTCCTGCACGGCCATGGCCCGGGTGAGCAGGAGGGAATCCTTTTTCGCGAGAAAGAGGAGCGGGTCGGGGATATCGGCGGCCGCGCCGGTCAGGCTGTAATTGCGGATCTGGTGATCCTGGAGCACATCGACCCCGAGGATCATGAGCGCCCGCTCGCTCCCTCCGGCGAAGTTGGCGCTGATCTGGATCACCGGCACCGCGTATTCGACCCCGGTCACCGCCTGGACCCGTTCCAGCATCGCCTCCGGAAAGCCCGATTCCGCCCCGCTGATCTCCAGGGCGGCCCGGCCGGTGATCTGATTGATGGACTCGGCAAAGGAACGAAGCACGCTTTTGTTGACGATGTCGATGGCGACCATCGCCGCCACCCCCAGGCCGATGCCGGCCACCGCGATCAGCAGCTGCGCCTTTTGGAGCCGGACATGTTTGAGGCTGATATGACGGAGCAGGTTGACCAGGTTCATGAGGCTTGCTCCACGATGGCGATATCCTGGGCCAGGGCGCCGTCCTTGAGGGTCACAACACGGCTGCCGTAGGCTGCGGCCTTGGGATCAT
>CAIMMA010000052.1 GCA_903842475.1 uncultured bacterium | reverse complement strand
TATGTTGTCCTGGCAATCAAGGACAACGGCGTGGGCATCAAACCAGAAGACATGGAACACATTTTCGAGCCCTTCTTCACCACCAAACCCGAGGTCAAAGGAACGGGCTTGGGGCTGTCCGTGGTGCATGGCATCGTCAAGGAGCATCAGGGCACGATTGACATCACCAGCCAGCCCGGTTTGGGCACCCTGTGCATGCTTCGGCTGCCCATTTGCGGCCGCAAGCCGGCCTGCCCAGACCCTGCAGGACGCTGTTCTTCACCGGAGGAACACCAATGATCCCCGCCACCTTGCTCATCGTTGAGGACGACGGTATTCTGGCCGCCCCTGCCTTTTCGTCCTCAGCCGCGATCTGAGCGCGGAGCAGGAGGCGGAGCCGCGCTTTGGGCAGATATTCCGTCACAACCCGGCCCTGATGGCCCTCGGCGCCATCGAGGACCAGACCTTCCTCGACGTCAACGACGCCTGGCTGGCGACCACCGGCTACCTGGTAGCGCCCGCTGTGATCCGTAGTCGATGGCGATCTCCTAACGGCCAAGGGGTAACTGCCGACGAGACCAAAAAAGCCGCTCCCTGCAGGGCAAAAAGAGGTGCAGCCGATCGAGAAATACACATCGGTTGCGTGACAACCTGAAAAAGGTATCCCAGATGAATTTCACAGAAAGCTCCGAGGGGAGAATGAACGAGCATCTATCACCCACTGTTGAGCACATGAAGTGCCTGGAGAAAAAGCTGGCCGCTCTGGAGGCGCACAATGCCCGCCTCACAGCCGAAAACATCTCGCTGCGGCAGCTGTACGAACGGGCGCCGCTCAGCTACCAGTCTCTTGACGAAAACGGCTGTTTTCTCTCGGTCAATCAGGCCTGGCTTGATGCCCTGGGATACCGCCAGGAGGAGGTCATCGGCCACAACTTCGGCGATTTTCTCCATCCCGACTGGCAGGACCATTTCAAGGAGAATTTTCCCCGATTCAAGGCGATGGGCGAAATCCTCGGGGTGGAATTCGAGATGCGGAAAAAAGACGGCAGTTTCGTGTTTGTGTCCTTCAATGGCAGAATAGGGAAAGACCCGTTGGGAAATTTCCAGCAGACCTACTGCATATTCCAGGACATTACCCGGCAGAAACAGGCGGAAGCGGCACTGATCCGTTCCCAGGAAAAATGGCGCAATATTATTGTTTCCGTCCCGCTCATCGGCATCAGTCTCGATCCGAGAGGACGAATACTCTTTGCCAATACCCATTTCCTGCAAGTGGTGGGATGGGAGGAACATGAGGTCATAGGCCGGGACTGGTTTGACCTGTTTGTCCCGGCGCATCTCCGCGAGCAGGTGCGGACGGTTTTTCTCACCGTCATGCAGCAGCAGAATATCCTTGATTTTGCAAATTACGAAAACGAGATCGTCACCAGGACCGGCGAGCTGCGCAATGTGGCCTGGTCCAATGTGCTCAACAAGGACATGCACGACAACATCATCGACGCGACCTGTTTGGGAGTCGACCTAACCGAGCGCAACCGGGCGATGGCGGCACTGCGGGAGAGCGAAGAACGGCATCGGGCGATCATCATGACAGCCATGGACGGCTTCTGGGTCGTGAACGAGCAGGGCTGCATTCTGGAAACGAACGAAACCTACTGCCGGATGAGCGGCTACACGGAACAGGAACTGCTCTCCATGCAGATCAGCGACCTGGAGGCAAAGGAAACCGTCGATGAAACGGCCAGCCACATGCGCTGTTTGATGTCCAAACAGGAAGACCGTTTTTTCACCCAACATCACCGCAAGGACGGAACCGTCCTCGATGTTGAAGTCAGTGTTCAGTGCAGCACCGCATTAGACGGGTTGTGCGTCGTTTTTCTGCGGGACATCACAGAACAGAAGAGGTCCGAAGAAAATCTCAAAGAAAGCGAGGCACGTTTCAAGGCCTTGCACAATGCCTCCTTCGGGGGCATTACCATCCATGACAAGGGACGAATTCTAGAATGCAACCAGGGCCTTGCCGAGATCACCGGCTTTTCCGTCGCCGAACTCATCGGCATGGATGGGCTGTTGCTGATCGCCCCGGGAACCCGCGAATTGGTCAGGGCCAATATCCTGGCGGGATATGAACACCCTTATGAAGCCCTGGGCATACGGAAAAACGGCGAGGAATATCCCCTGCGGCTTGAAGCGAGAAACATCCCCTATAAAGGACGGCAGGTCAGAGTCGTTGAATTCAGAGATATCACCGCCGAAAAAGAGAACGAGACGGAACGGGAGCGGCTGCAGATGCAGTTGCTGCAAGCGCAGAAGATGGAATCCGTGGGTCGCCTTGCCGGCGGGATAGCCCATGATTTCAACAATATGCTCGGGGTCATTCTCGGCCGCACGGAAATAGCCCAGGAGAGCGTGGACCCCTCCCTGCCGCTCTATGCCGATCTGGAGCATATCCACAAGGCCGCTGTCCGATCCGCCAACCTCACCCGGCAATTGCTGGCATTTGCCCGCAAACAGACCATTGCTCCCAAAATTCTTGATTTCAACGAGGTCGTCTCGAGCATGCTTAATATGGTGCAGCGGCTCATCGGCGAAGATATCGATCTTGTCTGGCTGCCGAAAGCGAACCTGTGGGAGGTTAAAATGGATCCTTCCCAGCTTGATCAGATTCTAGCCAATCTCTGCGTCAACGCCCGGGACGCCATCGCCGGCGTCGGCAAAATCACCATTGAAACAGAAAACTCCACCTTCGACGCCCGGTATTGCGCTGCTCATCAAGGCTATATTCCCGGCGACTACGTGCAACTGGCCCTGAGCGACAATGGGTGCGGCATGGGCATGGAAACGCTGAGCCACATCTTCGAGCCCTTCTTTACCACCAAGGAAACGGGAAAAGGAACCGGCCTCGGGCTGGCCACGGTGTACGGCATCGTCAAGCAGAACAATGGCTTCATCAATGTATACAGCGAACCCGATCAGGGGACGACCTTCAGGATCTACCTGCCGCGGCACCGGGCCACGACCGCATTCGTGGCGGAGAATAGCGCGGCGCAACCGGTCAAACGCGGCGATGAAACCATCCTCCTGGTGGAAGACGAAGCGGCTATTCTGGAAATGACCACAACCATGCTCGAGCGCCTGGGCTATCATGTTCTGCCGGCAAGCACTCCCGGGGAGGCCCTGGCCCTGGCGGAATCCTTCAACGGCGTCATCAGTTTGCTGTTGACCGATGTGGTCATGCCGGGGATGAACGGCCGCGACCTGGCCCGGCAAATAGTGGCCCTGCATCCCAATATCACGCCGTTGTTCATGTCGGGCTACACCGCCAATGTCATCGCCCACCATGGGGTGCTGGATGCCGGTGTGCAGTTTCTCGAAAAACCCTTCTCCAAGAAGGATCTGGCCGCCAAAATCAGGGACGCGCTCAACCAGCCTCGGCAATAAAAAAAACAACATGGTACCCCTGGGTACCACCGGTAGGTTGCTGGCGCGTGCTTGATGGAATGCGGTCTGCCCGGCGACGAACGCTTGTCTATTCTTTATTTACTCCCCCAAGTCCTTGAACATTTTGTACAGCATCACATCGTACATAATCTTCAACCCTCCGGCGACAAAGAAAGGGACACTGAACAGCAGGGGATTGGCCATGAGCAGGCCACCGAGCAGCGGTGAAATGGCCGCGCCCACCGAACGTGCCACCGTGGTGATGCCTGAAGCGGCCGACCGTTCATCCGGAGCGACCACCGCCATGGTGTATGACTGGCGCGCTGGCACGTCCATCTGCGAGATAGTGGACCGGAGCAGCAGCACGGTGATCACCAGCCAGAAATTCGGCATCAGTGGCACCAGGCACAGCAGGATATTGGAGGGAATATGGGTGTAGACCATGGTCCGCACCAGGCCGATCCGGTCCGCAAGCCTGGTGGCCAAAAGCGCCGATATCCCAGCCAATAGGTTGGCCCCGAAAAACAGGGTACCGAGCATCCCCTCGTCGACCCCGTAGCGGACATGGAGCCACCAGGCGATCATGCTCTGGACCACAAAGCCACCGGCAAAGGCATCCAGGGCAAAGAGGGAACTGAGCTTGAACACCACCTTTTTGGAGCGGTGCAGGCCCATGGTTCTTTTGGCTGCACTCACGGATGTTTCTGCGACCGGTTCCACCTCCGCCTGCCGGGAGACAAAGAGGAAGAGCAACATCAGCGCCAGGCCGCACACTGCATATCCCGCCATGATAAACCGGTATGCCTCCAGTCCGCTCCAGCCGATTGCTTGCAGCCATTGTGCCAGCCAGCCGCCCACCAGAGCGCCGGCAGCCGTGGCGAACGACCCGGCAAGATTGTACCAGCCGAAAACCCTGGTACGCCTGCTGTCCGGGACCAGTTGGGAGAGCGCCGCCTGTTCGATGGATAAAAAAGGTCCAATCTCGCCGCCGCTGGGGCTGACGATGCCGATGACCGCCGCCAGGGTGATCCAGACCGGATCGTCGGTGAGGAGGAAGACCAAGCCGGCCAGGATCATCAACGCCGAGCCGAGCAGGAGCATGTTCTTGCGGCCAAACCGGTCAGCCACCATGGTCACCCAGAGGGAAACCAGGATATCCCCGGCCAGCGTAGCGGTGAGAATGGCTCCAACGCCTGCTGCACTCAAACCGGTGGCGGAGAGATAGAGCGCCAGAACAACCGAGATGAACCCGTAGGCGAACAACCGGATTGTTCTGGTGGTAAAGAGAAGAGTGATGTCTCTGGTGACGATATTCATGGTTGCTTTCATTCTTCCCCCCGGAGCTGGTTAGCCCCCGGGGGGAGGTGAATCAGGCCATCCAGCCCTGGATTTCCGCATGCAGGGCCAGGTAGCGCTGCAAGGTGGTCGGATTTTTTCCGTATTTTTCGTAGGTGGTGAGGATTTCGGTAAAGTGTTCTTCCGCCTTCTTCTCGTCCGTGTCCGGAACAAGACCATCGGTGTAGATATCGACCATCCGGTCGGCATAGATGACGATCTTCTCTTCCGGTGTCCGCAGGGTATAATCCCGGACCGGCAATCCCAGCTCCTTGGCCTCGGCCTCGGTGAGCCCGCCCCGAATATGTTTGAGGATGATCTGGATAATCGCTTCCTCAAGCCCAAGTTCCTCGGCCATCTCAGCGCCTATCTCGCCATGCTCCATGCCGTAGGTCTTGGCCTTGCCGAGGTCGTGAAAGAGAGCGCCTCGGGCGAGGAGGTGTTTGTCCACCGGAATTTTCACCCGGCTGGCGATCTCCAGGGCTTTGCGAGCTACCTCCAGGCTGTGCTGTGCCGCTTCATCGGGGCAGCCCGCATTTTTCAGGATGGCCAGATCCTTCATCAGCAGATCCTCGGCCACATGGAGAAAGAACTCGGTGACCGCTTCTTCGCCCCAGGTTTTTTTGACATAGGCTCTATTTTCAGTGAGCGCGGTCAGGTCGTGGCGGGCTGCCTTGTGATCGGGATGGTTGTCCAGCCAGTCGTGCATCTGCTGGTAGTCGTTGCCGGTACGTTGCTGACTCAATGCAAGGTGTTTTGCGTAGGGAGGCATGCTGTATCTCCTAAAGAGTATTGGTGGATAGGTTTGGGTTGAGGTTACAGATTTGCCATTTGCAGTTCTTCTCGCACAATATTGATCGGTTCCGAGGGGCAGCTTCGAAGATGAGGACCAATGCATGGCAGCCCGTACTGCCCAACCTTGCAGCAGAAAACGACCACCGGGGAAGTGTGAAGAGTGGCGGGGTCATGTCCTTTCTCTTTGAACTTTTTTGGTATAACCCGCATGGAGGGCGTCAAAGAGGAGTCGCGCTCGTTCCAGCAACTGGTGATCATCACCGGTGAGGGCAATTAATCCGTCGAGCAACGTTTTCAGCAGGTTGGCATCATCCGGCAATGCGCCTTCCTGCACGTCGATGTATTTGACCAGTTCGCTCATCTTGGCCAGGGCCGGGTCATGCAGGGCGAAATCCCGAATCAGCACCTCAAAGGTGATCAGCTCGCCCTGATGAGTGAACTCGCCCATGGCCATGTCAAAGGCCAGGTCGCCCTGGTCAAGGTTCACGGTTTCCCCGGCACGAAGGAAACGAAAGCTGGCCTGAGGATCGATGAACCGCTGGATGAGCCAGGCAGAACCCAAACGGTCAATATAGGGCCGGGCGCGGGTGACCCAAATTCTGCCCTGGTACTGTGAATGATCGAGCCGGGCAACCGGCAGGTCGGTTTGTTCGGGCCTGCGCAGCCGCTCCGAGATGGAGTCGAGTACATTCAGGGTCTTCGCTGCCGCTCCAGAGGGGAAAAAATCCCGTTCCCGAACAGCCTCGCACCGTTTGCGCAGCTTGCGCAGGGCCGCCGACAACTCCTTGACGTTCCCGCCATCCCCCAGAGTGTCCGTTGTGGCCAGTAAATCCTTTGCTTCTGCCTGAATCTGATCAAATTCTGGGTCAATCTGGGTTTGAAACAACTGCTCGATTTGTTGATCGGCCATACCTTCGATTTGGGCGCACTGCAGGGCAATAGCCTCGCCGCCCAAAGCATTGACCTCGCCGATCAACCAGGTGATGTTCTCCAGCAGATCCTCGCGATTGGGGAGAATCTGGAGACCGGTTTTCAGTTGTGCCGCGCCGGTGGCTGAGATGCGCCGCCAGGTGCGCATCCGTGCCTTGGCGTTAGTGGCGGGGATCGAGTACGAGAAGAGAATCCATTTATTTTTCATAGTGAACATAAAATATGTTATACTTATTCCATTGTCAAGCGGGAAAAAAGGAACTATTTTTCAGTGACCGCCAAATTGGCGGCTGCAACAATTACGGGTATGTTGATAATCAGACTCGCAATCGGATGACGTATACGGAGCATGGCAATGAAAGGATTACTGCGGATGTTTACTCAGGGAGACCGATGCACTCTGCTGGCTGGAGCTTCTGGAAAACACGTGGAAAAGTTCGGCCACTTCAAGGAGTTTCTCGGCGGCAACCGCAATGCCCTGCGCGCTTTGGCCGAGCTGGAGATGCTCTATTACAGTGGTCAATCCTTCACCGCCGCCGATATCGCTTTTCAGTATGAACAGCTGTTTGGTCAGGTGCGGGCCCTGGTCAAGGCGTTGAACAACTTGGCAGAACACCGGTATGCACTGCTCAATCAGCAAGCCGATGCGATCAACGCGCACGTTCGCAGGGTTCTTCGGCCCCCGGTGATCCGGCATGACCTGCCGGCCGTGGTGGCACTGGCGGATGTACCTGCCACCGCCACCGGAGACGCCGGCGGCAAGGCCGCGAACCTGGCGCGGATTGCCCGGGAAACCGATCTGTTGGTTCCGCCGGGATTCGTGGTCACCGCCGGCGGCTATGACCGTTTTCTCAAGGATAATCACCTCGATCAACTGGTGCTTGATGAGCTGGCGGGCTTGTCTCCAAACGACCCTCAGTTGGCTGAGGTGAGTGAACGCCTTGTCAACCTGATCCTGGGTGCCGCTGTTCCCGAGGAACTGGTGGCCCTTTTGCAGGCCCATTACCACACCATTGAACAGCAAGCCCAACCCGGCATTCGGCTGGCCATGCGCAGCAGCGCGGTGCGGGAAGATTCCGAGGCCTCTTTTGCCGGTCAGTACCGTTCGGTGCTCAATGTGGGTGGTGATGGATTAGCCGCAGCCTACAAGGAGGTGGTCGCCAGTTCCTTTTCACCCCGAGCCATCAGCTATCGCCAGATGGCCGGTATCGACCTCACCGAAACGCCGATGTGCGTGCTTGGTCTGGCCATGGTTGACGTAGCGGCCAGTGGTGTGCTCTACACCGCCGATCCCGCCAACGGCCAAGCGGAAACGATGCAGATCAGCGCCATCCATGGGCTGGGCGAATTGCTGGTTAGCGGAAACGTCACCGCCGACACTTTTGTCTATGATCGGGAAGACGGTACGATCAGTCAGCGGGAGATCGCAGTCAAGAGAATGCGCCTGGACGCAGTCCAAGGCGGCATTGAGGAGCACGAGGTGGCGGCGGGCGAGGAAGAACAGGCGGCGATCACGGATGAGGAAGCGGTCCGTTTAGCCCAGGCAGGCGCCCAATTGGAAGCGTTGTTTGGCGGGCCGCAGGACATCGAATGGGCGATCGACCTTGAAAGGAGGTTGTTCATCCTTCAATGCCGCCCACTGCAGGTGGCGATCAAGGCAACTGAACCGGTTCCCGAACCGGATGAACCTCCCTTGCTTCGGGACGGCCTCTGCGCCTCCCAGGGCATCGCTGCCGGGAAGGTGCAGATTGTTGACGAACAAACGGACCTCTCTTCAGTACCTGATCATGCCATTGTGGTGGCCAAAACCGCTGCCCCACGCTATGCCGAGATCATGGGGCGGATCAGCGGCCTGATCACCGAGGTTGGCAGCACCACCTGCCACCTGGCTTCAGTGGCCCGTGAGTTTGGGGTGCCCATGGCGGTCAACGTCGCCGGGGCGGTTGATCGCCTTGAACCGGAGGCTGAGATCACCCTCTTTGTCCAGGAACGGCCGGCGATCTATAGCGGAGTATTGATCGACCATCAACCGGTCAAGCGCCGGATCATGGACAGCTCGGTGCACCGGATGCTGCGTGCCGTCCTCGACTTACTGTCGCCACTCCATCTTACCGACCCCAATGATCCTTCTTTCCGGCCGGAGAACTGTGCCTCAATCCACGACATTATCCGCTTCGCCCATGAACAGGCAGTAGGCGAGATGTTCAGCCTGTCAACCGAGGCCGAAGACGAAGCGGTCACGGTTCGCTTGACCACCCATATCCCGCTGGTGCTCAACCTGATCGACCTTGGCGGCGGACTCAAACCCGGTCTCTCTACCTGTGATACGGTGACCGCCGATCATTTCATCTCATCACCGATCCAAGCCCTTTGGCGCGGATTCACCCATCCCGGCATCAACTGGAGCGGCACGGTGCAATTCGATGGCAGCCGCTTTCTCACCCGCCTGGCTGCCTCGGCGACCTCGGAGTTTGGTCCGGAACCCGGCGGCGACAGTTATGCCCTCATCGGCACCGACTATCTCAACCTTTCGGCCAAATTCGGTTACCACTTTGCCACGCTCGACACTTTCTGCGGTGATGAGCCGGATCATAACTACCTCAGCCTCCAGTTTTCCGGCGGGGCCGGCTCCTTTTTCGGCAAGACCCTGCGCCTGCAATTCCTGGGAAAGGTGTTGGGCGAGCTGGGATGCGCGGTGAACATTCAAGGTGACCTGCTCGAAGCCACGCTTAATCGCCATGGACGCGTCGATATGTTGGAACGGCTCGATCAGATCGGCCGCCTCTTGGCCAGCAGCCGTCTCCTCGACATGGCGATCACCAACCAGGAAGATGTCGATGCCTTGGCCACCGACTTCATGGCAGGGAATTATGATCTGCTGGGCCGCAAGGATCGGACACCGCTCCCAGGGTTTTATACCCACCTGGGGCATTGGCGGCAGATTGAAGAGGAGGGGGAGGTTTGCTGGCTGGCCGACGGGTCGCGTGGGATGGGCATACTCGCCACCGGTGTCTCGGGCCTGATGACCAAGGCGCTCGGCCGGTCCTATCAGGAGCTGCTCGACACCATCGGCGCCTACTACTACTTCCCTCTGGCCATCAGCAAAAGCGGTGCGGTGAACAATGGCGTGCTCTCCCTCAAGGTCAAACCACTGCACGGCAGCATCGATCAGGCCGGCGGCCTGGTCTTTGGCTTGAGGGATATCGGCAACTATTTTGTCTTCCGCATCAATGCCCTGGAAGACAACGCTATTTTATTTGAATTTATCAACAATAACCGGGTGGAACGAGCTCAATGTGACCTGCCCATCACCAGGAGCCAATGGCATACGCTGGAGGTGTCGGTGCTGGGCAGCAAGGCATCCTGTCGGGTGAATGGCGAGGTTGTGATCGGGTACCAGGCAGAGCGGAGCCTCCATGGCCATTTCGGACTGTGGACCAAAGCCGATTCGGTGATCCTGTTTAAAAAAAGCCCTGAAGTATAAAGGGTATATGGTCACTTGGCTTGAAATCCTGTTCATATTTGCCAGAAATATTTTTACGTTGTACGCATTGCTGCCAATACAGGGCGCAACATTCCACCCATGGAATCTTTCCGGGTATTCACCTCGCCCATTGTCAGGGGCACGGGTACTGATTGACAAGGTGCCGACTAGGAGTGGGCACAAAAGCGTGCCACCCTGCCGGGCTACCTATTCCGTCGAACCGGCTTTTTATAAAGATATTTCATGTAATTTTCGAGGGACATGGGGGGGAAGATCTGAACCAGCTCCACAATGTCTCCCAATACATGCAGCGCCAGTCCTCGATCAAGGTAGAGGTACAGGAGACCGTGCCCGATTTCTTCGCTGTATACATGACTGCCTTTAATGTGCTCCTGTTTTGGTATTCCTAAAGCTGCCAGCCATGATTTGGCATCAGAATTCAACCCATTGTCACTGTCGATTGGGGCAACAGAAATGATTAGCAGCTTGCCGTCACGGAAGTAAACCGATGTCATCTTGGCACGATAGCCATACTTTTTAAGCCCATTTATTTCTCTGTAACTAGTATTGGCAATTGTTCTATCTGGATCACCCATAGCGGACAGGACTTGCACTTCTGTAGAGATACCCGGGGTTAGATTGTGCCATCGATTT
>CAIMMA010000051.1 GCA_903842475.1 uncultured bacterium | reverse complement strand
GGCCCGGTTCATGGCCAGCGCCATCTTGTCGGAATTCCAGTAGGCAAAAAAATTGAGGCCAAGGGCCAGCAGCAGAGCCATAGTCATGCCCTGTTGGCCGCCCATGGCCTGACCGGCAATCATGAACAGGGCGGTGAGCGCCGCCATGAAGATGAAGGTTTTCATGGTATTCATGGAAGGATTCCTCTGGGATGCTTGGTCGGGTTCGCCAGAGCAGTGGTCCGCCCCGGATTGTTTGCTCAAACCATAAAAACACCCACGGCTGCCGTCAAGCAGGCAAAACTGCAAAAGGCGCTTCCCCCATCGGCGCTGCCGCCACCATGGAATCTTCTTGGGCTGCGAGGGCTCAAGCCATCATTTCCAGCATGGCCCGGATGAGGTTGTCGGCGCCGTCGGCGATCTGATCGACCCGGGAATTGAGCATGTAACAGGGGGTGGTGACGATCTTGTTTTGCCGGTCGATGACGATTTCACCCGGCTGGGTCGGCGTGTGCTGTGCCCCCATGGCGGCGAGATTGGCGGCGGTGCCGCTGTCCTGGCCGATGGTCAGGGTGACGTCGCCCAGAACTTTGGCGACGATGACCGGGGCGATGCAGAGGGCGCCGATGGGTTTGCCGGCGGTGTGCATGGCTTTTATGGCCTTGGCAACATGGGTGTTGACCTTGCAGCCCGCACCGTCAAAGGCGTAACTGCTCAGGTTTTTAGCGGCGCCGAAGCCGCCGGGGAGCACCAGGCCATCGACGGCTTCGGGTGAAAAGGTGGCGAGCGAGGCGATTTTGCCGCGGGCGATCCGGGCCGATTCGATCAACACATTGCGCTGCTCGGACATTTCCTCGCCGGTGATGTGGTTGAGCACATGATGCTGTTTGATGTCCGGGGCGTAGCATTGAAATTCCGCCCCGTTTTTGTGGATCGCCCAAAGGGCAAGGGTTGCTTCGTGAATTTCAGCGCCATCTTGATGGCCGCAGCCGGAAAGGATCACGGCAAACTGTTTTTTTTGCATACGAGTCTCCATTGCAGCAGGTTACAATACAATCGGCCCATCTTTTTCAAGACAGGCCGAGATTTGTTCAGTCCAAAGCATAGATAGCCGGCAGGTTGCGGTATTGTTCGGCGCAATCCAGGCCGTAGCCCACCAGGAATCCCTTGTCGAGCGAAAAACCGATATAATCGACATCAACCGGGACCTTTCGCCGTTCCTTTTTGTCGATCAGCGAACAGATCCGGACCGATCGAGCCGGGCTTTGCCGGAAATGCTCCTGCAGCCAGGCCATGGTGGTGCCGGTGTCGACGATATCCTCAACCAGGAGGACGTCCTTGCCGGCCAGGTCGATGCTTGGCTCCTTGAGCAGGCGAATCGTGCCGGAGCTTTCGGTCGAGGCGCCGTAACTGGTCACCCGGATAAAATCGATTTCAAGGTCAAGGTCGATCATTCGGCAGAGATCGGCCGTAAAGATAAAAGCGCCATTGAGCACGCCCAGCAGCACCAGCTGCCTGCCCCGGTATTCCCGGGTGAGCTGGCGGCCCAACTCCTCGACCCTGGCCTGCAGCTGCAGGCGGCTGATGATTTCAGTCCGTGCTGGTTTCAAGATAGCGTCCTGTTAAATTTGAGAACTGGGGCGGCGGTCTATTGCGCACTCTGCCATTTTTGCAGGGTGGCGGCTGCCTCCTCTTTTTCATTGAACGGTTGTTTCTGGCCCAGAGCGCGTTCGAGTTCCTTGATAGCCTCCTGCTTCTTGCCCTCGCCGTACAGCGCCAAGGCCAGGTGGTAGCGCAGAACCGGCATGTCTTCCTGTTTCTGGACCGCCTGGTTGAACTCGCTGCGGGCCAATCCAAACGACCCCCGCTTGTAATGGACCCATCCCAGGGTGTCGATGATGTGGACATCTTCGGGCAATTGCTGCTTGGCAGTCATGGCCAGGCGCAGGGCTTCTCCCAGATCCGCATCCTTGCTTTCGGCGATCATCCAGGCCAGATTGTTGGCTGCCGGGGCGAAATCAGGTTTGATCGTCAGAATTTTTTCATAGGCCTCTTTGGCCAGGTTGCTCTTGCCCGTCTGTTCGTAGATGCTCGCCAACCCCATGTAAGCGCCGATCGCTTTGGGCTGCTTCGCCAGCAATTGCTGGTATTCGGTGATGGCCTGATCGGTCTTGCCCTGTTTGGTCAGGATCAGGGCGCTCATGGCATAGGGCTGAGGGTTTTCCGGCGACAGTTCCTGCGCCTTGTTGAAGCGTTCCAGGGCCTGATCGGGTTGATTGTTGCTGAGCAGCAGGTTACCCAGGAGGAGCTGCAATTCGCCGCTGGCCGGGGCTTTTTCGATTTGGGAGCGGGTCATTGTGATGAGCGCGTCTTTTTGGGCGCCGCCCTTTTGCGCTATCTGGAGCAGGAAGGTGAAGGCCTTGGCGTTGCCGGGCTGCAGGGTGAGCAGTTTCTCAAAGGTCTGCTTGGCCTTGTCGGTTTTATTTTCGGCCATATAGGTCAGGCCGAGGCTGCCGAGGACTTCGACGTTTTCGGGCACCTTGGCAT